>CAMZKF010000190.1 GCA_947311095.1 uncultured Flavobacteriales bacterium | reverse complement strand
TTACTTAAAAAACTCTACTCATTGATAATGAGTATCTTAAGAAAAAAAATATTTTTAAGAAAATTTATATTCGGGTAAAAAAAGTCAAGTCGGGTTAAAAAAGTTTCACTAACAATATACTCTGCTAAAGAATATTTAATAAATTAACAAACAACAACTTATTTAAAACGCTTTTTTTTTCTCTTTTTAGGAGTTTCATTAAACGGGGTTAACGTAAAATTTATTGTTTGTTTTTTTCCTCGTTCAACATTCGATTCTCGAGGTTTATAAGACACAAAAGTAGCTCTTAAAGAAAAGAAAGGCCTGTCTGTTTCTAGGGAATATTTTCCATCAAAATCAGTTGTTGTATTTACATCTGTTCCTACTAGTTCAATCAACACAAAAGGCATTGGTAAGCTATCCTCTGCACTTATTACTACTCCCGATATTTGTGTTTGTTGTCCTATGCAAATATTGTGTAATCCTACGATAAATAAAAGAAATATAATTTTTTTCATATGCTGAATTTAAGTTTCAATAAAATCATTCAATTTTAGTTATTTTTTTAGTTATTCCTCCTATTTTTAAAGAATAAACACCGTTAGCTAGTTCTGTTAAATCAATGGTCTCATTGTAGCGATTAGCAAAAGCGTTTATTTTTTTGTTTACAACTACCTCTCCTAATTGATTATAAATAATTAATTGATTATCGATTAAAGATGTTGTATTTGTAATAATTAGGGTAACGGTATTACTTGTAGGGTTTGGAAAAGTTTGAATAATTACTTCTTCATTTTCATTGATAGAAGAACAGTCATCTACTTCGATAGATGTAGTTGCCGATGCTCCACAATTACCTGTGATTACATAAGTAATATCATGAACTCCAACTCCTGCTACATTGGGATCAAAAGTACCCGCTGTGTTATCTATTATGCCATCTCCTATCCATGTTCCTCCTTGTGTTGCAGCGGTCAATGTTATAGGTGAATGTCCAGAGCAAATCGAACCAACATAATTAATAGCAGCATTTGCATTTGCAATTACAGTTATATCTTCAGAATGTGTACTACTGCATCCTCCTGATAAAGTATAAGTTATAGTATGTGTACCGACACCTGCGGCAGCAGGATCAAAAACACCAGATGAATTTACGCCTGTTCCAGACCAAACACCTCCATTTGTAGTAGGAGATAAAGTTATAGGATTGTCATTTTCGCAAACTGTAGAATTTAATACCGTAAAAGAAGCATTCCCTGTTTGTGATATGTAAATTGAAACAGAGCTAGTATCTCCACATGCTCCAGGTGTTGTATAGGTGATTGGGTGTAGTCCTATTCCTGCTGCATTGGTATTAAATGTTCCATTATTAGCATTTGTAATTCCATTTCCAGACCAAATACCTCCTTGATCAACGGCTGTTAATTGAACATCGCCTTGATTCAAACAATATGTTGTTCCCGATGTAATAGTTGCATCTGTTTCACCTACAACAATTATATCAATTTGATCACTTGCTATACAACTTCCATTTAGAGCATACGTTATATTATAAGTTCCTACTCCAATTGAAGGATCAAATATTCCTGATGAATTAACTCCTGTTCCACTCCAAGTTCCGCCAGAAGTTGCAGCATTTAACGTTATTGGAGAAGAAGATATACATTGGTTATTTACTGGAGTTATTGTAGGGTCTCCCGAACCATTTATTGAGGCAGTAGCAATAGTTCTAGCTGTAATACAAGCAGGTTCTTCGACATACCAATCGTAGAAAAAGTAATAATAATTTGGATATCCTTGTGCAGCTGCACTTGTTTCTGTTATATCGACTAAACTTCCTATACTGTATGGGAACGATGCGCTTGCATTGTTTCTCCATAATCCGGGAGAACTTCCATTTGCTACGCCTAGTTGTAAATTTGTTGCTACGGGTAAATTAAAGTTTAACGTAACCCTACTTTCTCCTGCTGGAATATTGACAGTTAAACTTTGTAAAACTGTACCTCCATTATCTCTTAATTCTATTGTTCTATTTCCTGCTACATCAGCATATACCTTTACCGATTTTAAGATAGATGCGGTATTACAATTAAAAATAAGGTGTTGATCACCATTAAAATAGCCTCCTGTTCCAAAATTATTATCTGAAGGAGCTCCTATTACAGAAGGCATAGCCATAACTTCTTCAACGTAATAGTTTGTTGTAGTTGAAATAGATGGGGTTGTAAAAGTTGTACCAGTACCTACTAAGTTTCCTGCTGTTGGAGCATCATACCAATTAAGCACCCCTGTTCCAAATGCTGACGCAGAAAGATTAACTGTTCCTGTTCCACATCTATTGGCATTGGTTGTTGATGGCGCTTGAGAGACAGTTACATTAACAGGAACTCTTTGACTTGTACAAACGGATGTCGAAATTTCCCAGTCGTAGAATGCGTAATAATATCCTGCTTGACTTGCGCTACTGTTTTTTATAGTTAGTACTCCATTTAAGTTGTATGGATAGTTTGCACCATCACTATTTCTATATAAATTAGGTTGAGAACCTTGACTCCATCCTAATTGTAAATTTTGACCTACGGGAATATTAAAATTTAAGTTAACTCTACCTTGACCATTAGCTATATTTACAGTTGTACTTTGTAAAACTGTTCCATTATTATCTCTTAATTCTATTGTTCTATTCCCTGTTCCACTAGCGTCAACCCATACAGAATTTAATGTACAAGCAGTATAGCAATCAAATATTAAATGTTGGTCGCCATTAAAATAACCTCCATTTCCAACCGAAGAATTATTAAGAGGTCCTACATGTTGATTTGCTCCTCCAATCGATTGTTCTACATAAAAAGTAGTATTTGTATTAATTACAGGAGTAGTAAAAGTAGAGCCTTGAGCAATACTGCTTCCTCCCGTAGAATTACTATACCAATTAATGTTACCATTTGCCGTAGCTGTTAAATCAACCGTACTAGCTCCACATATATTTACATCTGTAGTGGTAGGTGTTGATAAACTTCCAACCGTTACAGCGTTAACAACATGAGAGCTATCATTTCCACAGGCTGTATTGTTTACACTTAAAGAAACATTATAATTTCCTGCTGTTGTATAAATGTGTGTTGGGTTTGGGGAGTTTGAAGTACTTCCGTCTCCAAAATACCATGTAAAGTTTGAACTAGAAGAACTATTATTAGAAAAACTTACACTCATAGGTGTTTCACACCCTTCAGAAATACTTTGGCTAAAGACAGCTGAAATAGCCCCTGTTGATCCGTTTCCAAAACCTACTGCGTACCAAGCATTATGAGTAGATTCTAATTCGGGAGAGCATGCTCCAAAAATATCTTCAGCTGCTTGAATAGAATAATTGTAGGCATCTTGATAAGTAGAAGTTGGTGTTAAGTAAACAGTTAATGTTCTAAATGCTATTTTTGAAGCATTGGTTAGTCCAATCCCTGTTACAGCATAGTTGTCTCCATTGTCATTTGTTCCAGTTCCTCCATCTGTTAATAAATAATACCAATAATTTAATACACCGCTGTTGTTGTGTACTCCTCCATTATCACTTGTACCTGTGTACCAGTAAGTTCCCTGATAAGTGTCAGGGTTTTGAGTAAGGTTAGGATTGCTCATATCTCTCATAATAAATCCTAGCCCATTTCCTAATACCCAATCTGTATTGTTTGGTCTTCCATAGGCTTCAATTGAGCGTCCAAATATATCACTAAAAGCTTCATTTATTGCTCCCGATTCGTCTTGATATACGAGTGCTGCTGTATATTGAGTTAATCCATGTGTAATTTCATGACCTGCTATTTTTGGGGTTGTATAAGGGTTGTTTCCATTTCCTCCATCTCCATAAGTCATTCTATTTCCATCCCAATATGCATTGGCATAATTTACATCGTAATGAACGTAACTGATAAGAGCTTTTCCATTTCCATCTACACTATTTCTATTGTGGTTATTTAAGTAATAATCATAAGTTATTTCTGCTCCCCAATGGGCGTCTAAGGCAAATTTATCTGTATTTGTATAACTCCAATTATTGTCTGAATCTGTGAAATTTGTAGCTGCATTATAATCTGTTCCATTTTGCATATTATACGTACCAATGCCATTTCCTCTTCCCGATTCTTCTAATATAAATCCTGAGTTTGACGAATTAGCAGTAATGGTTTGATTTCCACTATAACCTGTTAAAGCTGTTCCTACTTGATCTGCAATGTGTATTAAGTCATTAGTATAGGTTATATCCCCTGTCTTTGCGTTTACAAATATTTCTTGCCTTGAAATAGGTGCATGGGCATAAATATCAAATTTATAAGTTAACTGATAGTTATTGGTTTTAAATAATCCATTTTTAGGAGCATAAACAAGTTCTCCTTTTGGAAAATATGATGCAAATGGATTGTTTTGATCTCTTTGTAAAGCTTTTTCTTCTGATGGTAATTCCCACTTATATTGTTTTGCATTTACATATTTTAATGCTTTATTAAGCGCTTCTTTTTCTGAAATTTCAATTTCTTGAGCCTTTAAATATGGAATATAAAATCCATTGAATTTTAGAACATTATTATTTTTAACGTGTGCAATTATAGTTGCTCCAAAAACTTGTTGAGATTGGTAATAAATATTGAACCTATAATGTGTAAAATTATATTCATCTTTTGATTTGTTTTTTAATACGAATGTAAATTCATTATCCAAGTTAAAATTTTCCTTAAACCATTTTTGAAAATCTTGAATTTTAACTTGTTCGTTTAGTTTAACTAATGAAGCTAATCCTGTTTCTTTATTTTTATTGAGTATTTCATAACCGTTATGTTGAGAAAAATAGGGTTGAAAAACAGTTAGAAAAAGGATGTTAAGGAATAAATATTGGAGTGATTTTTTCATTTATTTAAGTTTTTGAATCAAAAGATACAAAAAAATAGAATAATCGAATGTTATTTTTGTGTTTTTTGTAAAAAAAACACAAAAATAACTCAAAATACCAATAGACTCGTTTTATACCTATTTACATACTAAAACAACTCTTAAAATAATAAAATAAGAACTGTTTTAGACTTTTATTTGGTTCGCTCTATCAATGTTTTAGCAAAATCAAGAAGATAATCAATGTTTTCTTTTGGTAAATTTATTTTATTTAAAAAGTTTATTGATTTGTCATAATATTCCCACATTACTTTATCCGCTTGTTCTTTCACTTTAAGTTCGGTAAATATAGAGGTAACAGCATCTACTTTTTCAATTGAATTATAATCCGATTTATTTAGCCACAAATTCAGGGATTTACTTTGTTCGGTAGAAGCATTTTCTAAAGCTTTAATCAATAAGTACGTTTTTTTATTTGCTAAAATATCACCTCCTACCTGTTTACCAAAAAGTGCAGCATCTCCATAAACATCTAATATATCGTCTTGTATTTGAAATGCGATTCCTAAATTGACACCAAATTCATATAAATTTTCTTGATCTTCTTTTGAAGCATCTGCTAAAATAGCTCCTAATTTTAGAGCGCACCCAACCAAAACAGAGGTCTTTAATTTTATCATTTCTATGTATTCAGGAATTGAAACATCTTCTCTTGTTTCAAATTCCATATCAAGATGTTGACCTTCGCAAACCTCAATTGCTGTAACGTTAAACAAATCTAATACAGCTCTTAAATATTTTTCTTTACAAGAAGTAACCATTACAAAAGCTTGTACAAATAGTACGTCTCCAGACAATATAGCTGCATTAATATTCCACTTTTCATGAACTGTTTGCATGCCTCTTCTAAGCGGAGCATCATCCATAATATCGTCGTGCAATAATGTAAAATTGTGGAACATTTCAATCCCAATTGCTGATTTGTAAGAATCTTCTAAATTGCCTCCAAATAAATCGGTAGCCAATAAAGTGAGTACAGGTCTTAAACGTTTCCCTCCTAAAGATAAGATATAGCTAACAGGATCGTATAATGCTAAGTCTCTTTTCTGTGCTTCTAAAAGTTCTAGTTGTTCTAAAACTAAAGATTGATATTCTGATATTTCTTTCATTATGTCAATTAATCAATAAGACTCATTAAATATTTTCCATAGCCACTTTTTACTAATGGTATAGCTAGTTTTCGTAATTGTTCTTTGTCTATAAAATTTCTTGAGTATGCAACAGCTTCAATGCAACCAACCCCTAAACCTTGACGTTCTTCTATTGTTTGTACGTATTGTCCTGCTTGCATAAGAGAGGTAAATGTTCCTGTATCTAACCAAGCTGTTCCTCTTTCTAATATTTGGACTTTTAGCTTATTTTGCTTTAAATAAGCTTTATTTATGTCTGTTATTTCGTATTCTCCCCTAGCCGAGGGTTTAAGATTTTCAGCTATTTCAATTACATTATTGTCGTAAAAATATAAACCTGGAACAGCATAGTGTGATTTTGGATGAGTTGGTTTTTCTTCTATAGAAATAACTTCATTTTTATCATTAAAATCGACTACTCCATACCGTTCTGGATCCGAAACATGATAAGCAAATACAAGTCCCCCATCAGGATTTAAACTATCTCTCAACAGCTTACCCATTCCTGTGCCAAAAAATATGTTATCACCTAAAACCAAAGCTACTTTATCTTTTCCTATAAATTCTTTTCCTATAACAAAAGCTTGAGCTAGTCCATTTGGCTTGTCTTGAACTTTATACTGAAAGTTACAACCCAATTGTCTTCCGTCTCCCAATAATGTTTGAAAGGCTTTTTGGTCGTGAGGAGTTGTAATAATAAGAATATCTTTTATTCCTGCTATCATTAAAGTAGATAGAGGATAATAAATCATAGGCTTATTATAAACAGGCATTAATTGCTTGCTTACAGCTAATGTTAAAGGGTGTAATCTTGTTCCTGATCCTCCTGCTAAAATAATTCCTTTCATAATGTGCTATTTTTATCAGTTTTTTTCCTAATTACTAATTTATCTAAATCGATATCTTCTTCTTCGTCTAAAATTTCTAGTAAAGGATCTTTAAACGATTTTGTTGTTACTCTTTTTTCTAAAGAAAGTAGTAAAGATGGTAACAATACTAAGTTTGCTAACATTGCGACAAACAAAGTTACAGCAACTAAAACGCCTAGCGCTTGTGTTCCTCCAAAGTTTGAAGCAGCAAACACTCCAAATCCAAAAAATAAAATTATCGAAGTATAAATCATACTGACTCCTGTTTCATTTATTGCGACCGATACAGCTTCTTTTATATTCCAATTTTTCAATGATAATTCTTGCCTATATTTTGCTAAAAAATGAATAGTATCATCGACAGAAATACCAAAAGCTATACTAAAAACTAATATCGTAGAAGGTTTTATAGGTATTCCTACTAAGCCCATTATTGCAGATGTGGTTACAAGTGGCAATAAATTTGGTATTAGGGATACAATTACCATTTTCCAAGAATGAAAAAGGAATGACATTAAAATAGCGATTACTGTAATTGCCAAAGCTAAACTAATGAATAAATTATTGACTAAGTAAGTTGTCCCTTTGGTATAATTAATAGCGCTACCTGTAATTAGATAATCCAATTTAGAATGCTTTGCCATTATTGAATTTAATGTTTCTGAAAAATTAGCTTTAGTGTATAATTTTGTAAATAATTCATCATTGTCCATAAAGGCTTCTGCCAATGAAGGGTCTTCTGCTATGTATGCTGATTCTATACCATTTCTTACCCAAGAATATTTTGAATATAGCTCGGTTAACATTGCTTCTTTTTTATCGGAATCTTTTTCTGATATTATTTTTTTTGCTAAAAGGTATTCTTCATTCAAAATTAAATCTATTCTTTCCGATACTCGTTTAAGTATTGCGTCCATTGTATCTATCCCTACATCGGCAACTTGTACGGTGATTCTTGTTTGTAATTTTTGAGCATCTAAAAATGTATTTAACATTTTGTTTGTAGTGTCTGCTCCGTCAAGTTTAAATGAATTTTTAAAGTACTTAGAATCTAATATTTTCTTTAGTCCTTTTTTGTTTTTTAAAACATATTTTTTAGGATTCCCATTAGAATATGCCTGTGTAATAAATTTAATTCCATCTACCAATGATATCGATTTTGAAAGTTTATCTTCAAGCAATAATGTTTTTTGAATTTCATCTATTTTACGAATATTATCATAACTTTTATAGATTGTATCTTTGATTTTAAAACGATTTCAAATGGAAGTATTCCTCCTAATTTTTGTTCTAAAAATTTTAAATCTTGAACTACAGTATCTTTTTTTGGTAAATCATCTACAATATTTCCAGATGTTTTCATTTGTGTCATTCCGTAAATCCCTAAGAAAAAAACAACAACAGTTAGAACGTAAACAACTGTTCTATAATCGGAACTTAATATTTCTATTTTCTTTACTAATTTAAATAACCATTCTCGTTCGAGGTGTTTTACGTGTTTTTGTTTTGGAGGAGCTAAAAAACTGAATATAATTGGAACAACTAAAATAGAAACTACAAATAACAATAAAATATTGATGGAAGCTATAACACCAAAATCTTGCATCATTTTACTGTGGGTAAAGATAAATGTTCCAAATCCCATAGCAGTAGTAGCGTTAGTTAATAAAGTTGCCGTTCCAACCTTTTTTATTACTCGTGTTAATGCTTTTACTTTATTGCCGTGAAGTCTATATTCTTGCTGATATTTTGTAATTAAATAAACGCAATTGGGGATTCCTATAACAATCATTAGCGGAGGAATTAAGCCCATTAATCCTGTGATTTTATACCCTGTAATTCCAATTGTTCCAATAGACCATATTACTCCTATCATTACAACAACTAATGAAATAGCTACGACTCTAAATGATTTAAAAAATACATATAAAAGCGTCGATGTAATTAGTAATGCTAAAATGGTAAATAAATAAAGTTCTTGTTTTACTTTTTTCATCATTACATCTCGAATGTATGGTAAACCTGAGTAAATCAATGTTCCGAGAGAAGGAGTATAGGTTTCGGCTACTTTATGAATATCTTGAATTAAGTTGCCTCTATTTTTTGAATTAAAGATTTCTTTATTTAAGAATAACATCATTAAGTGAAAATCTTCATTATTTTTATAAACCATATCTTCATAAAACGGAAGATTATGAATTACTGTTTTAAGGCTGTCTATTGTTTTTTGATTTTCAGGAAAAGTGGTAAACAAAGGAGCTATGTCAAATTTTTTATCCCTTTTGTTTTTTACAATGTTATACATATGAGCTTCTGAAAATACAGAATCTATAACATGAGCATACTGAACTGGATTTGTTCCTTTGATTGGTACTTGAATTTTTTGTAATTCTTTCCCCATTTCATACCATTTCTTGTAATTATCGTATTCGTAAAAATCTTTATTTGTAGAAGCGATAACAACCGCAAATCCATCTTTACCAAAATCTTTTTTAAATTTAGTATAGTTGATACTAACAGGGTCGTTGTCTGGAAGCAATTTTGAAAACTCATAGAGCATTTCTACTTTAGTAGCAAAATACCCCATAAGAATTGTAGTGAAAAACAATATTACTATTATTGTTAATCTATTTTTTAAAATAAGTCTAGCTACTTTTTGCCACATAAAAATTGTTTTCAATTGTCAAAAATACTGAAAATAAATGGCTCTACACAAAATCTATTCGAATTTTATTTTAATTAGATAATATTGTTTTATTTTCTACAATATTATGATTAATCCAGCTTCTAATTTAAGCTTTTTTTCATTTTCTAGTTTTTTTAATAATCTAGAAATAACCTCTCTCGAAGAACCTAATTCATTCGCTATTTTTTGATGTGTAATTTTCAATTTATTGGTCGATTTTACGGCCGCTTCTTTTTTGAGATAATCGAACAAAAGTTGATCCTTTTTTGAAAAAGTAAGGAGTTTTACAAATTCCAATAACACTTCAAACTTAGAATTGTATAAGTTATAGACATATTCATTCCATTGTGGATATTTTAATCCTAATGAAACAACTTTATTGGAAGGAAACAAAAGTACTTCAGATTCTTCTACTATAACAGCTTTTACTTTACTTGTTTGGTTGTTTATACATGCCGTTAGAGACATAATGCAACTTTCTCCAGATTGAATGTGGTAAAGTAGTATTTCGTGTCCATTTTCATCTTCCTTATACACTTTTACAAGCCCAGAAACCAAAAGAGGAATCATTTTTATGAATGACCCCTCCTCTAAGAAGATAGTCTCAGCTGGGACTGTTTGTAAAACACAAAAATCTACCAATTCTTCTCGCAATGCAGGAAGTTTTGCTAACTCTGGAAAATATTGTGTTAAAATTTTACTTTTTGACAAAGTCTATTGCTTTAAATGTTAACGCTACAAAAAGCATAATCCAAGGTGTACCGTGCATAAAGAAATCAAACCAATCCATAGCTCCCATTGGTTGTTCGCCAGAAAAAGCTCCACCACCAGCTATCCATTGTATTTTACCCCAAATGTGAGGAGGATTAAAAGGCGCTAAACCTAATGTTAAGGCTGGAAGAATCCATAACTGAACATTTTTATAAAAAGGAGTTTCGGTCATATTATTTAATATTTGATTGAATAATTGAGGTCAATTGATTGGCTGGAACGACTCCTGATTGTCTCCATAATAATTTTCCTTTTTGAAAAAGTATTAATGTTGGAACTCCTCTAACTTGAAATTTTTGAGCTGCTTGTGGATTTTTATCGACATCAACTTTTATAATTTTCACTTTACTATCAAGTTCATTTTTTACCGTTTTTAATATTGGAGCCATTGCTTTACAAGGTCCACACCATTCTGCTGAGAAATCGACTAAAACAGCTTTTTCTCCATTAATTAAATCGTTAAATTTTGACATGTTTCCTTAGTTTTTAATTTTGTGAAAAATCGATTTCTCGATTGATTCTCATTTACTTAATTATCAATCAAGTAATTTATACTAAATTGCTTATTTTAAAAGTTCTTTTTCTATCACATCTACAAGAGCTCCCTTAGGTAGTGCTCCTGCTTGCATCATGGGTTGTTTTCCTACAGGAATAAAAAGCATACTAGGAATACTTCTAATTTGAAATACAGCTGACAATTCTTGTTCTGCTTCTGTATCTACTTTATAAATGTTTATTTTTCCTTCGTATTCTTTTGATAATTCTTCTAAAATTGGAGCGACCATTTTACAAGGACCACACCAATCGGCATAAAAATCGATTATCGCAGGAATTTCTCCTTCAAATTTCCATTCTTTAGATTTAGTATAGTCAAATACATCTGATTTGAATTTTTCTGTTGTTAATTGTATTGTTGCCATTTTTCTGTTTTATTTTGTTAATTGTCTTTCTTTTTAATGCTTATCCGCTTGTTTCCCCAAGACGGAAAAAAGTGTCCTTAATTTTCTCTATGCTCTGTGTCTTCAAGCCAGACAGGCTCTTCATTTTTTTATTTATTCTCTTTTATTTCTTTTTAAAGGTATAAATGAGACCGTTTCACTTAGTT
>CAMZKF010000189.1 GCA_947311095.1 uncultured Flavobacteriales bacterium | reverse complement strand
TGCATATAAATGACAAGTCAAACTCTCACTTTTTAAATTTATAAGACTTAGCTGCGATAGTTTTTATTATTATTAATACTGTGAATAATGCGGGATAATATGGTAGTTTTAGATAGAACAGGTATGGAATTTATAAAAAATATTCTTTGTAATTTATTTAAGTCAAAACTTGTTTTAGTATTTTAGCAAAAAAAAGTAAAGAGTATGAATTCAGATTCAACGGTTGAACAAGGAAATCCAGAACAAAAAAATGAAGAAGCTAAAGAAGTTGATATTCAGTTTTTCAAACAGTTTGTAGCTGATTTTAAAATCTTTTTACACAGTATAGTTTCAATAAAAGAAGAAGTTGATATAACATCGACATCAGAAATTATAAAAAAAAATATAGACTTTGCAGGTTCTAGTATTTGGATTTTGGTTTGTTCAATCATTGTAGCTTCTATTGGTCTAAATGCTAATTCCGTAGCCGTTATTATTGGAGCAATGTTAATTTCTCCGTTAATGGGACCTATAAGAGGTTTTGGGTTAGCTATTGCGACTAACGATATAAAAACATTGGCTAATTCACTCATGAATTTTGGAATTATGGTTGCTGTAAGTCTTTTGGCTTCGTGGGTCTATTTTTGGCTAACTCCTCTACAAGATATAACTCCCGAACTTGCAGCACGAACAAAACCACAAGTTCTCGATGTTTTGGTTGCTTTTTTTGGAGGTTTGGCTGGTATTATAGCCGCAGCATCTGATAATAAAAGTTCAGCTATGACAATTATACCAGGGGTAGCTATAGCAACAGCATTAATGCCTCCTCTTTGTACTGCTGGTTTTGGATTAGCGACCCATAATTGGGATTTCTTTTTCGGAGCTTTTTACCTTTTTACTTTAAATTCCGTTTTTATAGCACTTTCTACCATTGTTACCGTTTGGATGTTACGCTTTCCACTCGTTAATTTTTTAAACAAGAAAAAAGAAAAAAGAATTAAAATTATTATTTTTTCTTCTATGTTAATCGTTGTAATTCCAAGTGTTATTGGTTTTATTAATATTATTAATGAATCGATGTTTTATGGAGAGTCAAAAAAATATATAACTCATTTGGAACATGAGAATAAAAATGTAAATATTGATTCAAAATTGAATTACAACAAAGGGAATCCAGAAATAACACTCTGGATTCAAGGAGAATACTTAGATGATAGAGCAATTGAAAATTGGAAAAAAGATTTGAATGATTTTAATATAGGAAAAGTAAAACTAGAAATTAAACAAAGCGAAAAAGCTCAATATGTCGATACCAATACTATTCGTCTAAAAACAATGTATGAAACTAAGTTGTCAGCTATGCATAGTATATCAGAAGAAAGAGATTATCTTAAAAATGAATTAATAAAATTACAAACTTCTAAATTAAATTTTAAAGCATTAGAAAAAAGAGTGAAATTAGGATTTCCTGAAATAAAAAAAATGTCGTTTGGAAAAGCTTATGAAACAAATTTTTCTGGAAAAATAGATACGTTATACTTATTTAATGTAAATTGGTCTGAAGATATAGGTTCTTTACAAAGAAATAAAGAAACACAACAGTTAAAAAAAATGCTACACTTAGAACTTGAATTGAAAAATATAATATCAAAAAAAGATTCAAACTTAAGGGTGTTAGCGTATTAAAAAAATAGAATATGAAAACAATTTTAGTTATTTTATCAAGCATTATGTTTTTTACAAACTATGCGCAAACAATCGTTTCAGATAGTATTTATCACAATGGAGGATATAGAACGTATTTACTATATGTTCCAAATTCATACACCAATACAAATGCAACACCTTTAGTGTTAAATTTACACGGATATGGGAGCAATAACCAAGAACAGCTTGTTTATGGAGATTTTAGACCAATTGCCGATACTGCAAATTTTTTAATTCTTCTTCCTCAGGGCTTACCTATGCCATTAACCAATCAAACACATTGGAATGCTGAATATGGAACAGGAATAGAAGATATTGATTTTATCGATAATCTTTTAGATTCAGTAGCAATAGATTACAATTTAGATGAAAAGCGAATTTATAGTACCGGAATGAGTAACGGAGGGTTTATGAGTTTAACTTTAGCAGGTGAATTGAGCAATCGAATTGCGGCTGTAGCTTCTGTTACAGGAACAATGACCGTCAATCAAATTCCAGCCAATACGGTTACATCACCTATACCTGTTCTTCAAATTCATGGTACAGCAGACGGTACTGTGAATTACAACGGTACAGCTCAATTTTTGAGTATAGATTCGGTTCTTAATTATTGGGTAAGTCACGATAATTGCAATCCAACTCCAGTTGTAACAACACTGCCTAATATCAATATAACAGATGGGTGTACAGCAGAGCGCTACGATTATACAAATGGAGATAATGGAGCTGAGGTGGTTCATTATAAAATACTAGGAGGAGGACATACTTGGCCTGGAGCATCGGTAAATATAGGTGTTACCAATCAAGATTTTAATGCAAGTGTTGAAATATGGAAGTTCTTTAACAAATTTAATAAAGCTTCCCTATTAAAAGTAGAGGAGGTAACGAATGAGAATTGGTTGACGCTTTTAAGTGAAAATCCAACTCAAGATTTTTTAAGTTTCCAAACAACTAGTAACGAAAAATATAATATTTTTATCTATAATTCAAATGGTAAATTAGTCAAAAGCTTAACAGAAATAGCTAATACGTCTAAAATAGATTTAAGAAGTTTAACAAATGGAATTTACATTTTAAAAGTTTCTGATTCTAAAAATAAAGCAACGTTAAAAATTATTAAAAACTAAAATGGCAAAGAAAAAAAGAAAAGATATAGTCTATTCTACCAATCAAGATTTTAATTACGATTATGACGATGAGGTAGAACAAGAAACGATTTCAAAACAAGAACAACTTCTTTATGTTTCGATAGACAGAAAACAAAGAAAAGGAAAGGCTGTAACGCTAGTAGAAGGATTTGTTGGGGTAAATGAAGATTTGAAAGCGTTAGGTAAAATCTTAAAGTCAAAATGTGGTGTTGGAGGAGCTGTAAAAGGAGGCGAAATTATAATACAAGGAGAGTTAAAAGATAAGGTTTTTGATTTACTTATAAAAGAGGGATATAGAGCAAAGAAAAAAGGAGGGTGATTTTATGCTTATAAAAGTTCTACGGAAGGATCCCACCGAACATCATCTAACTGTTGTATTTGATTGTTTACGATAATAAGACCTTCGTCTTCAAGTAACTCTTTCATGTTGTTTTTACCTCCAAAATGATTTTTACCAGTCAATAAACCGTTTCTATTTACAACTCTGTGAGCTGGTATATTTTCTTCAGGTAAGGAACTATTCATTGCCCAACCAACCATTCGAGCCGATTTAGAAGCTCCTAAATACTTAGCAATAGCACCGTAAGTACAAACCCTTCCTTTGGGAATCAATTTAGCTACTGCCTTAGCATTCTCAAAAAAAGAATGTTCTTTTTTCATCATTCTAATTTTATGAATTTACCTGTCAATTCTTTGTCGTTTTCTTTGCTGTAAAAACGATAATAATAATTTCCTTGGCTATAAGAAGATAAATCTAGTTTTAAAAAATCTTCATGTCCTTTATATTTTTTAATTTCCTTTCCGTTTGCGTCATATATTGTTAATTCATAACTATAATTAACTCGTTGATTATAATAAAAATAAACAATACCATGTGCAGGATTGGGATAAATACCGTAATCATCTTTGTTTGGAGGGTGAATATTTGGGGGAGGGGTATGTTTTAACAAAAATAAGCCATTTTTTCGATCCGAAATTAATATACGTCCACTTGGAAGTAGTGGATATACACCCCACGCTCCCCTATAAAAATTATCATTACTACCATCATAAGTGTCGTAGTAGGCAATTCGCTTTGGTTCTTTAGGCTTAGAAATATCATAAATTTGCAAACCATCATTATAATAAGAAAAATAGGCTAAATTATCTTTTATAATGACATTATGAGGCAAGGTATTGATATAGGTTTCTGGTTTTGTTGCAGCCAATTCTTCAATGTTTCCCATGTCGGAAACGTCGCAAATCTTAAATCTTTTTGAAGGGTTTTCATCGCATAAAACATATATTTCACCATTTTCCGATAGCCAGCCAGAATGGGTATAACCTTGGTCTGAATAGTGAGCTAAACTTCCTAAAGGTAAAGGCATGGTTGGAGTGCTAAAATCGAGAACAATTAACCCCTCTCCTGGAACATCTAAGTAAGCAGTGTCGTTTCGTACAAAAACATCGTGTACATAATTTACATAATTGTAATCAGAAACAAAAGTAGGGTGGTAGGGGTCGGCAATGGATAAGACCCTTAGCGGAGTAATAGCCAATGAACTTGTACTGCCACAAGAATAGAGTAGGTTAGAACTTGCATCGATAAAAATATTATGACTTCGAATAATAAATTCATCACTATCGTAAATTACGTGTGCAGAATCAGGTAGGTATTGTAGGTCATAAATTCTTAAAGTACTCAAACCTTCATCGGCTACTTCGTACAAAAAACCATTGTGCGTATGATAGTCTCTGTGAACGATTTCGTCTCCAAAAGATTTCCCTTGTTTAAAAAAAACTAATTTTAATTTATTGGCTTTTGTAATTTTAAAAAAATGAGTTCCTGCAGTAGATCCAATTACAGCATATTCCTCTCCGTTCTGAACAAATCCCCAGCATTCATTAAAAACAGATTCGCCGTCATAAGTTGTAACCAATGAATTGTCGTCCCAATTGTCGAGTAAAGTAACGTTCTTAATCTGAGCTATACTAAAAAGACTAAGAAAGGTGAAAATAAAATAAAAACTAAATCTCATATTTTATAAAGTTAGTTAAATTTAATATTCAAATTCAATTTAGAATAAAATAATTGTACTTTTTTTGTGTTTTTAGTTCGAATTATTCATAGGATTTCGTTATGAAAAGTCAAAAGATCAATAGAATTGGAAAGCACATAATTTTTTTTAGCGAAAGTAACCTAACGAAGTGGTTCATGAACACTTCTATAAGTAAATAAAAAAAGTGAGTTAATTGTAGCTAAATTTTGAGCTAAACAAATTTATAGAATTTCCAATTGTAGCAGGGAGTTGGGCTTGTAATAGGGGATTTATGAATAAATTGGGTTAAAACTTCTAAATAATACAATAATTATATATATTCGTACCTTACTTAAAATAAACGAAGCATTAAATCGTTTAAACTTTAAAAATGAGCAACTTAGTAATCATACCAACTTATAACGAAAAAGAAAACATCAAAAATATTATTGATGCTGTATTTGCCTTGGAAGAAGAATTTCATGTTCTTGTAGTTGATGATGGCTCTCCTGATGGAACGGCTAAAATTGTAAAAGAATTACAAAATAAATACAAAAACAGATTGTATTTAGAAGAGCGTTCAGGAAAACAAGGTTTAGGAACTGCTTATATTCATGGGTTTAAATGGGGGTTAAAGCGTGGATATGACTATATTTTTGAAATGGATGCCGATTTTTCTCACAATCCCAAAGATTTACCTCGTCTTCTTTCTGCTTGTAAAACGGAAGGATACGATATGAGCATTGGTTCTCGATATGTGAAAGGAGGTAAAGTAGAAAATTGGCCTTTAGGTCGTTGGTTAATGTCTTATTTTGCGTCATTTTATGTGCGTGTAATTCTTTGGATTAACATCAAGGATACTACGGCAGGTTTTAAATGTTATTCTCGAAAAGTACTAGAAACCTTAGATTTAGATAATATTTGGTTTGTGGGATATGCCTTCCAAATCGAAATGAAATATTCGACTTTAAAAAATGGGTTTAAAATAAAAGAAGTTCCTGTTACTTTTATTGATAGAGTATATGGAGAGTCTAAAATGAACATGGGGATTTTTAAAGAAGCTTTTATTGGTGTAGTTAAACTTAGAAAGAAATATAATTAGGTTGTCCTGTTTTACAGTATAAATTATTCTTCTATTATAAATAAATCGCTTGAAATTTGATCCGCAAACAGTTTTCCTTTTGTGGTTAGGTATATTTTATTCTCAGTAATTCTTAAAAAATTATTTTCAGCTTGTTGAATCACTTCGTTGTAAAACTCAAGATAAGAGGCTGTTGATAAATTCGATTTTATAAAATCTAAATTACAGCCCCAAATAGTTCGTAGTCCAATTAATAAGTGTTCGTTTACTTTGTCTAAATTGGAAAGGATTTCTTTTTCAAATTGTTTTTCATTTTTGGAAATAGCGTCAATATATTTTTTGTTGTTAGCAATGTTCCATTGTCTAGAATTACTATTGAAAGAATGCGCAGACGGACCTATGCCTAAGTAATGTTTTCCCTTCCAATAAGATGAATTGTGAAGAGAATATTGTTTGTTTTTTGCAAAATTAGAAGTCTCATATTGCTCAAATTCAGAAGACTCTAATGTTTCTATTAGGTACAAAAATTGTTTAGCTCCTTTCTTATCTGATGGTTCTTGATACTTTCCTTTTTTTATAAAATGAGCTAATGCTGTATTTTTTTCTACTGTAAGATTATAGGCAGATATATGGGGGACATTTAAATTAATTGCTTTTTCAATGTTGTTTTTCCATTGAGTATCGCTTAGGTTTGGCATACCATAAATTAAATCAATTGTAATGTTTTGAAAGCCTATTTTTTGAGCGTTTTTTATGCAGATTTCACTTTCTAAGGCAGAATGAGCACGGTTCATCCACGTTAAATGTTCATCAAAAAAGGATTGGACACCAATGCTTAATCGATTTATTCCTACCGATTTTAACTCTGTTAATTTCTCAATTGTCAAATCGTCAGGATTGGCCTCCAATGTGATTTCTGGTTTTTCTACAACAGAAAAAGTCTTTGATATTTTATTAAGAATAGAGCTTAGCTCCTCTTTATTTAATAGGCTAGGAGTTCCACCTCCAAAATAAATGGTTTCTACTTTGTCGTCTAGGTAATTTTTCTGTAGGTCTATTTCTTTGAGAATAGCATTAACCATATCCTTTTTAAATCGCAATGAAGTAGAAAAATGAAAATCGCAGTAGAAACAAGCTTTTTTACAAAATGGAATATGAATATAAATACCTGCCATATAATTTACAAAAATAACATTTTTCAGAAGGGATTGGCTGTATTTATTAGAAAAAAATAGCTGAATTTAAGTTATTTTTGATTCTGATTTATATAGGTTTATAACTTGAATTTAGCTTTAGAATCGTCCTCTATATCACCAAGTTTAAGTCTATCGAAAATCGACCAAATAAAATTTGTTTTGAGCATAAGTTTGAGTGTATAGTCTCTCTCTATGACTTATGGATATATTGAATCAAAACAAATAGCTTTGAGTATAGCAAGTAAAGCTATTCTCATTTATTTAATTTTGTTCTGGAGTTACCCGCTAAAATTTCGACCATCCTCATCTGAATACAATTCAAAAACGGGATCACTCTGCCAAATCTCTTTAGTTTCAATATCCATTGCTGTTAAGCTTCCTTCATAGGCCGCGCCAGTATCTAAATTCCAAAGGTTTGCTTTTTGCATAGGTTTTGTTTCGTTGTAATGCTTTGTTGGAGTGTGACCAATGTAAATATCTTTATATTTTTTTAATCTTTTAGGGAAATAAGGACTTTCTACAGCTATGCGCTCATCTAGGGCTAAAGCTGTTTCCCATAATGTTCTGTCCCAATAAAAATTACTTTTATACGTTTCTTTTTCTACACCGTGTAAAGATGTGTATCCAGCATGTAAGAATAATCGATTTTCATTGTCAAGGTAATAGTCTTTCATGTTTTCAAAAAAAGTAACGTGTTCTTTTATCAATTCCTCATCAACTTTAGAATAACCTAAAAATGTTTCTCGTCCGCCATATTTCAACCAGTCTAAGTTTGTTTTTTTTGTTACGAGCCATTGTAAACACCAAGAATCGTGGTTGCCTTTTATAAAAACGCACTGATGAGTTTTTGAAAACTCAATTAAAAAAGAAATGACTTCAACCGATTCGCTCCATCCATCGACCAAGTCACCTAAAAAAATAATTTTATCTTCTATTGAAACATTGGCTCTTTCTAATAATTGTTTCAAAGCTTTAAAGCCTTCGTGAATATCTCCGATTACTATTGTTTTCATTATTTGTTTGTTTTTTAGACTAACTTAAAATTGAAAAGCGTTTAATAAATAGTTTCTTTTCTCACTTCTTTTCTTCAAAGAATAAATTCATTGCTATGGACATGAATGGCTTTTTATTCATCAATAAGTAAAAAAACTTTATTTTTTTTAGCGTATTTCAAATACTAAATAAGTTTTACTCATCTAAAAATAGAAAAATAAAATTAAATAGGAGTATAAAATAAGGAAAACTATTTTAGTTAGGGGCTGAATTTTAAAAGAGAGTACTAATTCAACGTAAACACAATGGTCGTTGCCATTTTATCGTATTTAGGTCCGTTTGGGTTTGCGTTAAACTTTAAGGTTTTTGCTTGTTTTTCGGCACTTCGGTGCAATAAAATATTTGCCGTAGTAGTTCCTTTATTTCCTGGTTTTGCTACTGCTTTTATTACTTTTCCATCTCTATTTATGGTAATTGCTACCACCACTTTACCTGTTTCTTGCGTTGGATTTACAAATTTTGGTTTGTAAGTGAGTATTCTTCCTTTTCCATCTCCAATTCCATTTCCGTCTCCTGTCTTGGGGCCATTTCCTCCGCCTGTTCCACCTCCAGAACCTCCGTCTCCATTTCCAGCTTTATCTCCACTTCCTTTTCCAAAAGCACCTCCTAAACCACTATATTTTGGTTGTTGTTTCTCTTCTTTTTCGGCACTGCTGTTGTTCGAATGGCTAGATGCTGGAGCAGAAGAGCTTTCTACTGGTGAATCTTGTTCTTGTGTCATCACTTCTTCGCTACTATTTGAACTTTCGGTTTCTTTACTTTCTTTAGCTGGTTCTTTGGTTACAGCTTCTGACTTAGAGCCTCCTTCAGAACCTCCCCCGCCTCTAAAATCCATCACCATTACTACCTTTTCTTCGGGGAATGGAGGGTCTGGCAATGGAGCCATCGCCATAATAATTAACCAAACAAGTACAGCGAGATGAACTACAATCGCGCCGATTATACCTTTTCGTTTATCTTCTTGTTTTATTGGTTTCATTTTTTTTAGACTTTAAGATATTAAGACTGTTTCGCTTAGTTCAACGTTCAGGCTTTTTTTTCTGAGCATTGATGAAAAGTTTGATTACTTAATTTACTATTACGCTTTTAATTGAGAAAGGTTCATTTTTTTTAGATAAGACTAATTAGACTTTAAGATATTAAGACAAAAGACTGTTTCGCTTTGCTCTACGTTTAGACTTTTATTTTTCAAAAAAGCCTTGAATCTTGATGTCTATTTAGTTACTTTTCGTTTTTATTACAATACTCAACCCATTCTTTTTAGCTATATCTATTACTCTTACATTGTATTCCCAGTCTGATAGTTTGTCTCCTAATAGTTCGATTGTACTATCGTTTTTTAGTTCTGCCATTACAGCAGCTTCTAAATCTTCGATTGCAATAGGTTCTTTACTTTTTTCTCCTAAGAAGTATTCATTTTGATTAGAAACAAATACTTTTATGTTTGATTTTTCTTTGGTGTTGGCATTTTTACTGGTAGGCAAATCTATATTGTGTCCAGAACTTACCATTGTCGAAAGTACGACAAAGAATATCAGTAATAAGAAAACAAGATCTGTCATAGAAGACATTCCTCCTTCAATTTTTATTTTATTGGTTGATCTTAAGTTCATTTTTCTTCTTTTTAGATTATAAGACAATAAGATAAAAAACGTTTTGCTTTCGTTCAGCGTTAAGGCTTTTCAATAGAAAGTCTTAGAGTCTTGAATCTTATGGTCTTGAGTCTTTTCTGTCTTGAGTCAATTTTTTAATCAAAATTAATGTCCTGGAGCTTCTAATATATCCATAAACTCCATTGATCCTCCTTCCATTTTTTGGATTACTTTTTCTACTTTACTGATTAGATAATTGTAAGCTACATAAGCTATAATTCCTACTACCAAACCACCAACGGTAGTTACCATAGCTTCATTAATTCCTCCCGAAAGACTAGCTATTTCTACCCCTTCAGTTCTCATTCTTCCAAATGTAGTCATCATTCCCAATACCGTTCCTAAGAAACCAATCATGGGAGCAACACCTGCTATGGTTGCCAAAATAGACAAACGAGCTTCTAAACGGTAAATTTCCATTTTGGCTACATTTTCTGTTGAAGTGCTAATATCTGATAAAGGTTTACCAATTCTCATAATTCCTTT
>CAMZKF010000188.1 GCA_947311095.1 uncultured Flavobacteriales bacterium | reverse complement strand
TTTATTCTTTAATAGCATTTTTGCACAACCCGTAAATGACGACTGTTCTAATGCTACAACACTTTGTGGAAACCAATCGGTGTTAGCTACAAACACAGGAGCAACAGTCTCTGTTTGTTCAGGATGTTCGGACGGAAGTTCTCTAGCTGGTAATTTCTGTTTTGCATTAGACAATACCACATGGTTTAGCTTCGTTACCAACGAAAATGGAGGAAATGCTTCGGTGAGTTTTAAAAACATAAACTGCAATGCCGACCCTACATTTGGAAATCAAATAGATGCCGTAGTTTTGAGTGCGTCTTCAGCTTGTGACGAATCTACTTACAGCGCTGTTTCTAATTGCATGAGTGGTCAAGCCTCAAATTTTTCTATCGACGCAAACGGACTAGCACCTAACACCACTTATTATATTTTGGTAGATGGTGTAATTAATGGAGCTGGAGCAACCAATCCATCTGAATGCTCATTCAATATAATTGTTACAGGAGACGCTGTAAAATATGACGTGAATGCGGGAGATGATGTGCAAATTGAAGTCGAAGAATCTACCACGCTCGAGGGAGTTGCCCCAGCTGGAAGCGTTTGGAGTCCACCTAACGGTTTGTCAACAACTACTAGTCCTACCCCTGTTGCAAGTCCAGAAGCAACAACTACTTATTTTTTAACTTATGTCTCGGACAATGGATGTACTTATATCGATGATGTTATTGTTACTGTTTTTGAACCAATTACAGTTCCCAATACGATAACTCCAAACAATGATGGCTTTAACGACTCGTGGATGATAGGTAGAATAGAAAACTATCCAGGAGCAGAAGTTAAAGTTTTTGACAGATGGGGACAGCAAGTTTTTAACGTTGTTGGCTACACTAATTCTAGGAGATGGGACGGAAGCCATAATGGAAAAAGATTACCCTCTGGAACTTATTTTTATTCTATTGATTTAAAAAGTGGAAAAAAGAAAAATTTATTCATAGGCTCTATTACGATCATACATTAAATGAAAAATTTATTTATAATACCTCTGCTATTTTTAGTTGTCAATACAAAGGCACAGCAAACAACTCAGTTTAGCCAATATATATACAATTATTTTGCACTTAATCCAGCTATGGCAGGGAGCGAAGGATGTTTGAATCTTTCTTTAGGTTATCGTTCTCAATGGCTTCAAATAGAAGGCGCTCCTCAAACAGGTTTTGGAAGTTTTAGCTCTGAAATTTTTTCCAAAAGAAAATCGATTAATCAAACCAAACAAGGCGCAGGAATGTACATCGAAAATGATGTTATAGGACCAATGGCTCGAACCTCTATAAACTTAGCTTATGCTTATCATTTTCCTGTATCTCGAGAAGTAAGAGCTTCTGCGGGTATTTTTGTAGGTTTAGATCAATTCAAATTAGATGTTTCAAAAATAGAATTGGCACAAAATGGAGACCCTTTAATTAACGGTTCGGGAAGCAAATTATTAGTTCCTAATTTTTCTCCAGGTATATTTTTAAGTCATAAAGATTGGTTTGCTGGATATAGCATAAAACAATTGGCGAGAAATAAATGGAAGATTATAGGAACTTCAAATTCGAGAGATAGATGGCACCATTACATTGTAGGAGGTAAAAGATTTGATGCTGGTAAAATTAATTTTGTACCATCTGGAATGATAAAATATGCCGGTTTTTCGACTGTATCTCTTGATTTGAATCTTATAATGGAACTTAATAAAAGCTTTGATGTGGGAGTCGGTTGGCGAAATCAAGATCAAATAGGCGCAATGTTTAAAATTAAATTTGCTCAATTCTTTACACTAGGCTACGCTTATGACTACACGCTATCAAGTTTGCGATTGGGAAGTTCCAACACACACGAATTGATTATAAAAATAAGTGCTTGTCCTCACGACCAAGGAGACATTTACGATTGCCCTATTTTTAATTAGGAATGGTATTTTTTCTTAATTTACCTTACAATTAATTTATTAAAATCAAAAATTCTATCAATTAGAATTTTATTTGTACCCCAAAGCAGTCCTCCAAGTAAATATGCGATTACTTTCCAATTCTCACCTTTGTAAATAAATGAATCCTGAAAACATAGACGATCACAAATTAATAAAACACGGAATTTAAATTTTATTTATTGGAGCATTAACTTTTGAAAATATACAAAAATTAGTGCTTTCATCAATTTTCACCAATTAAAAGCTATAAGTAACTCCTCCCAATAAGTTAAAACTATAAACAGGGTAGTTGGTCCATTGTTGGTATTTTTTTGCTGTTATATTATTTAGGTTTAGAAAAGCAGAGAGGCGTTTGTTATATCTATATTCTATTCCTAAATTAGCATCTACATATGGTTTTAAATCATAAATGTATTTCCCTTCTGTTGCTGTTATTCCATCAACAGGTTTCAAACTATATGTTTTCCTTGTTCCTATTACACTTATGTTTAAACGTGCTATAATTTTATTAGCCAAATCATAAACTCCTGCTATTCCGATTACATAATTAGGTTTAAGCCAAGCATATTCTTCTTCAAGCATCGAATAATTGTAATAATTTCCGTGTAAGGTTAACTTAATTTTTTCTTTTAATTGATATCCTAATTGAGCCGTAAGAGTCGTTTTGTCTATTGAGTCGTATTGAACAGCAAATTTATTTCCATAACTGTAAATAGTGTCGTTTACAAACATTGCGAAATTATTTATTTTTTCAAATTGAGCCTTTAAATTAAAAGACAATGTAGAGCTAATAGAGCCTTTAAATCCTCCAAAAATATTAATCCTTTGATTCGAATTTCGATAAGCAACATTTTGATTCAAATAAAATGAGCTGATATTCTCTTTTATGTAAGGATTAGCCGACCTAAAACTATTAAATGTATTTTTTTGCATTCCTCCAGTTAATCCAGCATAAGGAACTAGTATATCGTTAAACAAACTGTAACTAACATTCAAATCGGGATAGAAATAAAAACGAGCTACCTGTGTAATTTCGGTATGTATTCCCACTCCTACTTTTGCCAATAAATTTCCTTTTCTTGTTTTTATAAATGGATTAAGTTTAAAAATGCTATTCCCATATTTTGAGATTGTACTACCTCCTGGTAGAGGCATTACGCTAGGATTGATTGGCGATATTTTTTTTTGCGTTAATTGATTGATTGATAAGCTAACGTCAACTCCGACCTCTTCTTTTTCTATGTATTTATAAACATTAGATTTTATTACAAAATCATGCTCATTTACACCTGTTCGTCCATTCAAATAGTAGTAATTAAACTTTGTAGTATGGTTAATTTTAGAACTATCGTTGTGCATACTTTTTAGCTCAGCATTATATTTTAGAGTTTGATAAATTTGTTTAGTTTCAAGTTTGCTTGTCCTATAATCTTCGGGTATGTTTACGGTATCGTTAGCGTCGAAACCATAGTAATGGAATTTATTTCTTTCGTAATTAATATGGGTATAAAAAGTACTTTTTTTGAAAAAATGTTTATAAAAAACCTTCGCTTTATTGTCGTTAAATAAGTTATAACCAACATTTTTTAAATTCGTAAAAGAACTAAAATGTCTTATGTTTATTCCCCACGATTTTGTTTTCGATCGATTTGAACCATAGTAAGCGTCTAAAAAAGGAGTTGTATATAACCCTAATCCAGCTTTTACATAACCGCTATATAACTTTGTTAAAGGTTCTTTTATTTTTAATTTAGCTGCTTTTATTGGTTTGGTTTCAAAAGTAACCTCTTGAAAAGTAGGCTCTATATAAAATTTTATTTTGGGTAAATCAATGCTCGAATCGTTTAATTGAGGCGCTGTATTTATTTTCTCAGAATGATTTATCGTTCTTTGATAGTCATCAACTGCTATATACTCATTGTTTTGACCGTATGCTACCACAGTTGACACAAGTACAACCAAGACTTCTATTATATATGTTAATTTATTCATCTTATAAATTTATTTTTTTGTTAAGCTTGAAGCTTACTCACCTCCGTTCAATTCAATTTCTTCAATATTGTCGTCATTAGACTTATTCTTTGACTTTTCTAATGCGTCTATGTATTCTATTCTATCACGTGCCTGTTGAATAATTTCAACCTCATCTTTTCCCTTATAATTGTCTATAATACTTTGAAGACTTGAACGAGCATTGTAATAATCTTCTAATACAATAAAGTTTTCTCCAAGTAGTAGAATTGCTTTAGCAATCCAATAATCAT
>CAMZKF010000187.1 GCA_947311095.1 uncultured Flavobacteriales bacterium | reverse complement strand
TAACTATGCAGAAGTTTTATTGTAAAACAGAAAGAACAAAAAATAATTTTAATGCGGTACTTTAAAATTAGAATAATATAAAATAGCGATACAACATGAATCATAAATTCCCACATTTATTTGAACCTTTAGATTTAGGTTTTACAACTCTAAAAAACCGTTTTATAATGGGGTCTATGCATACAGGACTCGAAGAGTTAAAAGGAGGATATGAAAAAATGGCTACCTATTTTGGAGAGAGAGCAAAAGGAGGAGTTAGTTTAATCGTAACAGGAGGTATAGCTCCAAATATAGCAGGTTGGGTCAGTCCATTTGCTAGTAAAATGACCAATAAACGTACCGCTCTAAAACATAAAATAGTTACAGACGAAGTACACAAATACGACGGAAAAATTTGTATGCAAATACTACATACAGGTAGATATGGCTACCACCCTTTTTCGGTTGCTCCAAGTGCTTTAAAAGCTCCTATTTCTCCTTTCAAACCGTGGGCTTTGAGTAAGAGAGGAATTAAGAAAACCATAAAAGATTTTGCTAGAGCTGCCGAATTGGCTAAAATAGGCGGTTATGACGGTGTTGAAATTATGGGCTCGGAAGGATATTTAATCAACCAATTTATAGCAGCAAAAACAAACAAGAGAACTGATGAATGGGGAGGAAGTTATGAAAATCGAATTAAATTTCCTTTAGAAATTGTTAGAGCTGTAAGAGAAAGAGTTGGTAAAGAATTTATCATTATTTTTAGACTTTCGATGCTTGATTTAGTTCCCGGAGGAAGTAAATGGGAAGAAGTGGTACTACTAGCTAAAGAATTGGAAAAAGCAGGAGTAACAATCATAAATACAGGAATTGGTTGGCATGAAGCTAGAATACCAACTATTGCGACAATGGTTCCTAGAGCTGCGTTTAGTTTTGTGACTAAAAAAATGATGGGAGAAGTTAAAATTCCATTGATTACAACAAACAGAATAAACTCGCCTAATGTGGCAGAAAAAGTATTAGCAGATGGCTGTGCCGATATGGTTTCGATGGCTAGACCATTTTTGGCAGATCCTGAATTTGTAAATAAAGCTAAAGCTGAAAAAGAAGACGAAATTAATACGTGCATTGGTTGTAACCAAGCTTGTTTGGATCATATATTTAAACAACAAACGGCAGGTTGTTTGGTTAACCCAAGAGCGTGCAACGAAACAGAATTGAACTATACGCCTACTACATTGCCAAAGAAAATTGCTGTGGTTGGTGCAGGTCCTGCTGGAATGGCGGCTTCGACGATAGCGGCTAAAAGAGGACACCAAGTTACTTTGTTTGATGCCAGTCCTGAAATTGGAGGTCAATTTAACATTGCCAAGCAAGTCCCAGGTAAAGAGGAGTTTTATGAAACAATCAGATATTTTAATCGACAAATAGAATTGACGGGCGTTAATTTGAAACTAAACACTAAAGTTTCGGCAGAGGACTTAGTCAATTTTGATGAAATAATATTGGCGACAGGTATAACTCCTAGAACTCCAAAAATAGAAGGGATTGAGAATAAAAAAGTATTGAGCTATATAGAGGTACTGAAAGACAAAAAAGAAGTTGGAAAGAAAGTAGCTATTATAGGTGCTGGAGGTATTGGATTTGACGTAGCCGAATACATTACACACAAAGGAGAATCGTCGTCGTTGAATGTTGCTAAGTTTTTGGACGAATGGGGAATTGACCACAACTTAGAAGCGAGAGGCGGTATTGAAGGAATTGAACCTAAAGGAGAGCCTTCACCGAGAGAAGTGACTTTGATGCAAAGAAAGGAAACTAAGGTTGGTGCTAAATTGGGAAAGACTACAGGGTGGATTCATCGTTTGACATTGAAGCATAAAAATGTAAAGATGATTAACGGTATTCAGTACAATAAAATTTCCGATGAAGGATTGCACATTACTCGAAAAGAAAAAGCAGAAGTAATGGATGTTGATACCATTATATTGTGCGCTGGTCAATTGAGCAAAAGAGATTTACTAGAACCCTTAGAAAAACTAGGTAAAAAACCAATATTGATTGGTGGAGCTGACTTTGCTAATGAATTAGATGCTAAAAGAGCTATAAAACAAGGAAGTGAAGTTGCTGCTAAGCTTTAATATAAACTTAAAAAAAATTAGCAGACGGAACTAATGACTTAATCTCAATTTCAGAAAAAAGTAAAATACCTATAAAACAATTAATACCTGTTATTGATAAATTAATTAAAAATGGAATATTAGATTATGAAAAAATAATTGAAGCTTAGCCCATAATAAAGGCTAGACCCAACTTTATCTGCTTGTATTAAACATTATACCGTTAAATACAGTTAGTAGTGAATTGAAAATTAATTGTTTTCAAAAACTCAAACTCATAGGTAAACCGATAAAATGAATCTCGTATAAAAATCGAAAAGCTATTTGATTTTGGTATATTTTGAGCATATTATTCGTAGCATGACTTAAAGTTATGCTACGAAAATTGGTTACATTGCCTGCGGAAAGGATAGGAACGGCATCCTTTTTTGTTTTTTACAAAAAAGATACAGTGGATAGCCTGGTTTTTATTCGGTTTTTTACCGAATAAAAATTCGCCCAAATAAAAAAAATGCTATTTAGTGAACCTATTCTAAAGTGAATTGTAGTAAGATATAAAATAAAAAGATATGAATAAATTGATAATAACAGCATTGACATTGATTAGTTTTGGTGCATTTGCTCAAGGGGAAAAAGAGATAGATTCTGACATAAAAGAGGTAACCGTTTATTTGAATGGTGCTGAAATAAATAGAACGTTTTCGACTTCGGTGCAAAGTGGTACAAATGATTTAAAATTGACTAATTTGTCTCCATTTATAGATCCAAATAGCATTCAGGTAACTGCCAATAACAAGAACATAACCATTGTTTCGGTTAATCATGAAATAAACTATTTGGATAGAAATAAATTGAATAAATCGCCAAGGGTAAAGGAAATAAATGATTCTATAAAAGATTTGGAATTTAAACTTTCGATAAGACAATCGTATGAACGGGTATATAACGAAGAAAAAAGTTTGTTATTGGCAAACAAGAATATTGGAGGGGCTAATACAGGTGTTGACATTGAAGATTTAATGGATGCCGCCGATTTTTACAGAGAACGCTTGAGTAATATTGAGACCAAGTTACTCGATATAAAAAGAAATAAACAAGAAATTAGGGAGTCGATAAATAGATTGAATAGACAACGTAATTTGTATTTTAATAACGTGAAAAACACAGGAGAAATTATTGTTAGTCTTACGTCTTCGGCTAGAACGAATGCAAGGCTAGAGGTAAGTTATATTGTAAACAATGCAGGTTGGGTGCCGTTTTACGATATTCGCTCTAAGAGTTTGGACGAACCGATTGACTTTACTTACAAAGGAAAAGTTTTTCAAAAAACGGGTAACGATTGGGACAATGTAAAAGTAAAACTTTCGACGGGTAATCCTTCGATAAATAATACACAACCAACTTTTGCGAGTTGGTATTTGCAGAGTTATGACAATAGCTATACTCCAGTAAAAAGAAGAAAAAATTACTCAAAATCTAACTTTTCTACAAGATCTAACGCTCCTAGTTATAATAATAACGAAGAAGTGTTGGCCGAAGCTCCTATGGAAACAGATGCTTATAAAGAAGAATCAAAATCAACAGCAGACTACACTACGGTAACACAAAGTACGGTAAACACCATTTTTGATATTGCGTTGCCCTACTCTATTAAAAGTAACGGAAAACCAAATTTGATAGAGATTCAGAATTATGAATTGCCTGTTAGTTATCAATATTTTGCATTGCCCAAACAAGACAACGATGCTTTTTTGTTGGCTAATATCGTTGGTTGGGGTGATTATAACTTATTGTCGGGCGATGCGAACGTCTATTTTGAGAATACCTTTGTAGGCGAATCTTACATTGAAACAGATGTGACTGACGACACCTTGGATATTTCGATGGGAAGAGATAAAAGCATTATTATAAATAGGGAGAAAATAAAAGATTTTTGCCAAACCAAAACTTTTGGAGGAAACAAAAAAACAACTAGAGGTTATGAATTATCGGTTAGGAATAACAAATCTCAAGCAATTGACATTGAAATAATAGAACAAATTCCTTTGTCTAACAGAAAAGATATAGAAGTCGCTTTACTAGAATCGGACAACGCTAAATATGATGTGAAAACAGGAAAATTGACTTGGAAAGTTTCGATAGCGGCAAACAGCACTAAAAAAATAAATTATAAGTTTGAAATTAAATATCCAAAAGACAGAATAATTAGCAACTTATAGTATTTTGCTACATTAAACGGACTCTAATCTTTGATAAAACTAAAACACATGATAAAATATATATTATCTATCTTCTTTTTCCCACTAACGCTTAACCTAACTGCTCAAACTTGCACTTTGGATAGCGTAACTACTTTGAGTGCCGATGTATTGGAAACAAGCGGATTAATCTACTTTGACGGAAAATTAGTTACGCACAATGATTCTGGAGACAATCCCAATTTGTACGAATTAGATGCTACGACAGGAGTAGTAACACGAACCGTTTCCATTAATAACGCTTCCAATGTAGATTGGGAAGACATTGCCCAAGACGACAATAATATATACATTGGAGATTTTGGAAACAATAACGGAACCAGAGGAGACTTAAAAATATATGTTATTTCTAAAGCCGATTTTAATTCGCAAACATCGGTAACAGCAGATACCATTAAATTTCAATACTCAGAACAAATAGATTTTACCTCTCACCCAAAAGATACCGATTTTGATTGTGAAGCAATGACGGTGGTAAATGATAGTATTCTTTTATTCACCAAAAACTGGGTAAACGAAAAAACAAATTTGTACAAATTACCTCTATTGCCTGGTTTTTATACTGTTTCTATCTCTGACAGTTTAGATGCTCAAGGAACAGTTACAGGAGCTACTTATAATGCTGAGAAAAATACTATATTTTTAGTTGGATATCAATCAGCCAATCCATTTATGTGGGGATTGGCTCAATTTTCGGGAACGGATGCTTTTTCGGGAGCAAATAGCAGGTGTAACCTTGTTCAACCTGCTGGTACAAGCATACAAATAGAAGCGATTACCAGTATTGGTAATGACAGCTACTACATTTCTTCAGAAGATTTTAATTATGGGAATTTTAATTTACCTTCAAGTTTATCAATTTTCAGAAAAGCTTATACCTCTATTAAGGAAACGGAGAAAACTAAGACGATTCTTTATCCCAATCCTGCAAAAGATATTTTGAATATACGCATTGACTCAAACCTTAAACTTAATTCTACTTCGATAAAAATGGTAACATAATTGGAGAAACAATCTATGAGAAGGTAAATATAAATCAAAACTTAAATAAAATAGACCTTTCAAAACTGGCTAAAGGAACTTATTTTGTAACCGTCAAAAATGATAAAACTAAAGAAACATATTCTTTTATTAAAAACTAATCGTTTATAAAATATCACCGTACAATAAAGTCCATTCGTCTATTTCGATACATTTGTTTAACCAATGGAAAAATTAAAAAAATACATTCCTTATCTCAAAAATAAGTACTTAATTTCAATTACTGTTTTACTCACCATTTTATTTGTAATTGAAGATACTAATGTTTTTAGTTTGATTAAATTAAAATCGGATTTGAATCAACTAAAAGAAGAAAATAAAGAGAAAGAATTGGCGATTGAAAACATAAAAAAGAAAACATTGGAACTAACTACCAATCCTGAAGCATTGGAGAAATTTGCTAGAGAAACTTACAAAATGAAAAAAAAAGATGAGGTTATTTATTTGTTTGTAGAAGAAGAGTCTAAATAAGCCTAAATTATGTACGGAAAAGAAGAAGCTATAGGATTAAGAAAATTATTTTGGACAAGTTTTGGGAAATACATTGGACACAATAGAAATGCCGCAGGCAAAAAAACAAAATGGTTGAACTACCGAACAGGAGTAAAAGACATTTATTTTAGGCTTGAAATAGACAAAAGAAAAGCTAGAGTTTGTATCGACCTTCAACATAGCGACGAAGGAATTAGAGCTTTGTTTTACGACCAGTTTTTAGAAGTAAAAACGGTATTCACAGACCTAACAAAAACATCGGATTGGATTTGGCTAGACCACTACTCCAACGAATACGGAAAAGAAATGGCTCGTATTTATGTAGAAATAGACCAAGTAAATTTATATGACAAAAATACTTGGAACATCGTATTTCCTTTTTTTTCAAGTCATTTAATTGCCTTAGATTTATTTTGGGATGAATTTAAAGATTTGTTTAAACAATTGGAAAAATAATTTTTTTATAATTTATGTACAAATATTTTTTTTTCTATTAAATAATTTATATATTTGCACTCGCAAATTATCGGCGTGGTAGCTCAGTTGGTCAGAGCGCAGGATTCATAATACTGAGGTCGCTCAGGTTTTGAAAATAGAGGTCGGCAGACAAAAAAATGCACTAAAATATTGAAATAACTTACTCATTTTTGGAAACAAAAATTTTTG
>CAMZKF010000186.1 GCA_947311095.1 uncultured Flavobacteriales bacterium | reverse complement strand
TTTTTTGATTAATTATTAAAGCTTTAGGATAGGCAGGTTTACACATCGAGAAAATAAATCTAATTTTTTACAATAATTACAGCATAAATAGTTTCTTGTAGCAATGATACCAACTGTATTAATAAATAATTTATTTTCTATCTTCTTTTCTTCAAAAAATAAATTCATATATAAATGAATTTTTATTTATCAATAAGTAAAAATAACAACAATTACTTACGCTTTTATATTTTAATGAGTTCGTGAGTATTATGCAGTTCTATATCTGTCAATTCAGTTCAAAATTAAATAGGTATGAATACCAAATATAAAGATTTTATAGTTCAAACATATCCATTTCCACAAGAAGAATTTGAGGAAAAACAAGGAAATTTATGGTATCATAATTTAGATTTAATGCAGTTGGTTAAAGAACACGGAAGTCCTTTGAAAATAACCTACTTACCCAAAATATCTAAAAATATAGGTCGTGCTAAAAATTGGTTCGAAAATGCATTCAATAAACACCAATACAATGGAACTTACGAATATTGTTACTGTACCAAAAGTTCTCACTTTAAACACATCATATCCGAAGTATTAAAAAACCAAACTCATTTAGAAACTTCTTCAGCTTTCGATATCAACATTGTAGAAAGCCTAGCCAAAGAAAATAAATTAGACAAGAGTAGTTACATTGTTTGTAACGGGTTTAAAGACGTTCAATACATCGAAAATATAGCAAGAATAATAAATCAAGGTTTTTCAAATTGTATTCCTATATTAGACAATAAAGAAGAACTGATTGGCTTAGAAAACAAAATAAATAAAAAATTTAAAATAGGAATACGTATAGCATCAGAAGAATCACCAAAGTTTGAATTTTACACCAGTAGGCTAGGAATAGGCTATAAAAATATAATAGAATTTTATAAACAAAAAATAGCAAGCGATTCGAAAGTAGAACTCAAAATGCTTCACTTTTTTATTAATACAGGAATAGAAAATTCTACCTATTATTGGAATGAATTGGTTAAATGTTTGTCTATTTATGTAGCGCTAAAAAAAATATGTCCAACCTTAAATAGTTTAAATATAGGAGGAGGATTCCCCATAAAAGATTCGCTAGATTTTGACTATGATTATCAGTATATGGTAAACGAAATAGTCGGTTTAATAAAATCTACTTGTACAAAAAACAATATTGAAGAACCGAATTTGTTTACCGAATTTGGAAGTTATACCGTAGGAGAAAGTGGAGCAATGATTTATAAAATTTTAGGGCAGAAACAACAAAATGATAGAGAAAAATGGAACATGATTGACGCTTCTTTTATTACAGGCCTACCAGATACTTGGGCGTTAAACAAACGATTTGTTTTATTGCCCCTCAACAATTGGAATTGCAATTATGAACGGGTCTTACTAGGAGGTTTAACTTGCGATAGCGATGATTATTATAACTCCGAAAAACAGTTAAGCGAAATATATTTACCTCAATATGATTTAAATAAACCTCTCTATATAGGGCTTTTCAATGTCGGAGCGTATCAAGAAAGCCTTGGTGGGTATGGCGGAATACAACATTGCTTAATACCCCAACCCAAACATATTATTATTAATTTAGATGAAAATAAAAAAGCAAATGTTACCGTTTTTAGAGCAAAACAAAATCAAGAACACGTATTGAATATTTTGGGGTATGAAAAATAAAAATTACGCAGGTATTCCCGATGAATTTGCTCAGTTAAACAGTGCGAAAATTGTATTGATACCTGTGCCTTATGATGGGACGAGTACTTGGCAAAAAGGAGCAGATAAAGGAACGAAAGCCTTTTTAGAAGCGTCAGAAAATATGGAACTATACGATATTGAAACCAATTCGGAAGTTTATCGAGAGGGAATTTATTTGACAAATTCAATACTCGAAAATAAAAGCCCTCAATCCATGGTTGAGTCGGTTTATGAAACAGTAAAAGCTTACTTGAATAAAGATAAATTTACAACATTAATAGGAGGAGAGCATTCCATTTCAATCGGTGCAATAAGAGCATTTACACAAAGATTTGAAAACTTAACAGTTCTCCAATTAGATGCACATGCCGATTTAAGGCGTGAATATGAAGGTTCTAAATACAATCACGCTTGTGCATTGTACGAGGCAAATAAAACAACCAATTTAATACAAGTAGGTATTAGAAGTATGGATATTTCTGAAACCAAAGAAATAAATAGAAACAATGTCTTTTTTGCTCATAAATTAGCAAAAGATACTACTTGGATGGAAAGAGCGATTAATTTAATGACAAACGATGTTTACATTACAATTGATTTAGACGCATTTGATCCGTCTATTCTCCCGTCAACAGGAACACCAGAGCCAGGAGGTATGAAATGGTACGAAACCTTAGCGTTTTTAAGTAAAGTATTCAAATATAAAAATGTTGTAGGCTTTGATATCGTGGAGCTTTGCCCCAATGAAATTGATAAATCTTCTGACTTTTTAGCTGCAAAATTGTATTATAAATTACTGAGTTACAAGTTTAAGGATAAAAAGTAATAGGGTTACCCATTTAAATCTCAAAACGTAAAACGATTACGTTGTTGTCGTTTATCTTTGAATAAATAAAAAGATATATGAAGATTTTAAAAGAGTTATCCCGCAAAGAATTTAGAAAACGATTTGGAGAAAAAGAACAATGTTTATCCTTTTTAGCATCTTTAAAATGGGATAAAGGTTACAAATGTATAAGATGTAATAAAGAGAAGTATTCTAAAGGAAAAACACAAGGAAGTAGGCGTTGTACAAAATGTGGATATGATGAATCGCCAACAGCAAATACTCTATTTCATAAAGTTAAGTTTGGTATAGATGTGGCTTTTGAAATGGCTTATGACATAGCAACGAGTAAGAAAGGAGCTAGTAGCATTTGGTTGGCTGAAAGGCACGGAGTCAAACAGATGACAGCTTGGCTTTTTAGGAGAAAAGTTCAAGAAGCAATGAAAAGTAGCGAAGAATATCCT
>CAMZKF010000185.1 GCA_947311095.1 uncultured Flavobacteriales bacterium | reverse complement strand
TGTTTTGATGCGATGTATATTTTTTTTGATATTGAGGCGTAAACAACTCCTTTTTTATCGACATATTCAACGGGTAAATCAACATCTACGGTTTGATTTTCTTCAATTATTCTTACTATTTCATCAACTTGATTATCGGTAATCACAAATCTTGCATATACTGTTTTAGTTATTGGTTTTCTAAATTTAATTGTTGCTGCCTTATCCCAAACAACGTAGTCATTTCCTAGTATTTTTAATAACTGAATCATGTAAATAGGGTCAACAGAAGCGTATATACTCCCTCCAAAAACAGTTCCTACATAGTTTCTAGTTCGCCAACTCAATGGTAATTTTACGTGTACTTCTTTCCAATCATTTGAAATAAAAGTGACAAAAGCACCTGTTCCTCTTACAGCAGGAATTCGATTAAACCCAAATCTTTTTAGTCTATTTTTTATTCCTTCACTCTTATTTGTTTCAAAATGCTTCATGCTTTCTAGTTTTATACCAATTGGTATATTGTTTTAAAAAAAAAACTATAATTTAAGCTCTGTGTCGATGGTATAATCGATATGGTCTGTCATTTCTTTTAAATATTGCTCATTTTTACGTATAACCGACATAAAAATAGCTCCTTCTAGTTTAGAAAATATAAGTCTTGCATACTTTTGGGGGGGTATATTATTTTTTAATTCTTTATTTTTAATCCCTTCAATAATAATTTCTTCGATACTCTTTTCTAGTTTTTGAATAACATAGTCAACTCTTTTTAATAAATCTGGATTTAGGTGATTAGAGTCTATTCCGACATTGAGAATAGGACAACCTCCAAGGTGAATTGTCTCTTTAGTATAATCTCGGTAAAATGAGACCAAAGCTTTTAATTTCCCTACAGAAGTTGACTCAGCCTCGATACGTGTTCTTATGTGATTTAAAACAAACCGAATACTGTAATTAAAGGATTCTAAAGATAATGCTTCTTTGTTTTTAAAATTACCATAAATAGCTCCTTTAGTCAAACCTGTTGCTTTTGTTAAATCGGAAAGACTTGTCGCTACATATCCTTTTTTATTAAAGATAGGAGCTACCGTTTTTACTATATATTTTGCTGTTATTTCAGATTTTGATGCCAATTTTATGTTCTTTTTTACAAAGATAATAAAAATATACCAATTGGTATATAACTAATGAGATTCAGAGCCTGACACATTCAAATAGACAAGAACTAATTAAAACAACGACATTTGATCTTCGTCTTCATCTTTAGGTTTTATTGCTTTATTACTACTTGTTTTAGTCTCTTTAGTTTTAGGTGTTTCTATATCCCACTCTACTTCAATAGCAGCTTCATCTTTTATTGGGATTATTTCTTCTTCTTTTGCTCCTGAATTTTCTTCAGCTTCATTTTGTTTTTCTTCAGGTGAATTAACTACCTCTTCTTCCTCCGTTTCCCATTCTTCTCCTTCTTCAACTGGTAATAATAGAATTTCTTTAACCCTCAATTTAGTCAATTGATTGCCTTGAGCTTTTAAACCTTTCACTTCTATTATTTCATTCAAATGTTCTAAACCATCGGGTAAATGTTTGGTTTCTCTCAGGTGTTTATTATATATAATTTTAATTTTAGGATCTTTATTGGTGGTTGCTAAAATCAGTTCAGAGCCTTCTTCTTCAGAAATAAACAATACAGGTTTTGAAGAGGTTTCTGCAAAAAATCGTTTGACATAGTACATTTCTTTTTCAGCATTCCAATACACACATGAAATAGGTCTTTCTGGATGCCATTTTTCTATATGAATCATTTCGTCGCCAAACTTAGTCGCCAATTCAAAACCACTCAATCTATAATGTCCTGACGAATGCAGGGTCAATATTTTATCATCTCCTCTAAATTCTCCTAATAATTCTCCTCTTCCCTCATCGTTAAGTCTTCTTACTACATTGTCCCACCAAACTTTACGAGCTGCAAGTGTAGAACCTCCAACTTCTTTTTGTTCTACTTTACTTATTAATTCTTTGGTTGCTCTATTTCCTTTAGAGGCTCTCCCCTTTATTAATAATTCTCCGAAATCTATTTCAAATCTAATTTTTTTCAAATGCGGTCTAGGTCTTAGTTTCACCGATACAACTTCTCTTCTACCGTTGGGGTTGGCTGAGAAATAATGTAATTTAGAACCTTTTCCTGTCGTTAAGTCATACTCTTTATCTCTAGTTATACTGCTTACATTGAAGCGTTTCATATAAGAAGCTTTTGATTTTCCGTCTTGGTAAACTACATGGTAGATTGTTCTTTTATCTCCTTTTTTCCAAACTCCGATATGAATAATCCCCTTGCCTACAAATTTTTTATCGGCAACTCTTGTCACTAACATTTTTCCTGTTTTAAAGAAAATAATGACATCATCTATTTCAGAACATTCAGATACAAAATCATCTTTACGTAGCGACCAGCCCATAAAGCCTTCTTCTTTGTTTACATATAATTTTTTGTTCGAAACAATAACTTTCTTAGCTGAAATACTATCGAAAGTTCTTATTAAGGTTTTACGCTCTCTTCCTTCTCCAAATTTAATTTTTAAATCTCTAAAATAATCGACAGCAAACTGTACCAGATTATCCAAAGAGTGTTGAACCTCATCAATATTAGTCAATATTTTAGCGATTATATCGTCGGCTTTATTGGTATCGAATTTAGAAATACGTTTAATTTTTATTTCCGTCAACCTTACAATATCTTCTTCTGTTAAATCTCTTTTGAGGGTTATAATATTTTTACCTTTATTTTTTCGAGAAGGTGTAGAAATATACAAATGCATTCCTTTGTCAATAGCGTCTATAACACCTTGCCATGTTTCTTCTTCTTCAATGTCTCTATATATTCTATTTTCTATAAATATTCGTTCTAAAGATGCCCAGTGCCATTGACCTTCTAATTCTCTTTTTTTAATTTCTAGTTCTAATTTCAATAAACCAACCGTTCTATCTGTTGATAGTTTAAGCATTTTATTGACACTCAAAAACAAGGGTTTATTTCTATCTTCAATAACGGAAGAGTTAGGAGATATGGATACTTCACAAGAGGTAAAAGCATACAAAGCATCTATCATTTTGTCGGGAGAAATACCTGACGGAAGATGAATTAAAATTTCTGCTTCAGCCGCTGTATTGTTTTCGATTTTCCGAACTTTAATTTTGTTTTTTTCCGTTGCTTTTACAATCGATTCTATTAGCGTATCGGTAGTTGTTCCGTAAGGAATTTGGTCTATTTTAAGTGTTTTATAATTTACTTTTATAATGTTTGCTCTAACTCTAATTTTTCCACCTCTTAATCCTTCATTGTAATTCGTGAAATCTGCTTTTCCTCCATGTGGAAAATCAGGATAAATATCGACTTTTCTCCCTCTTAAATAATCAATCGATGCGTCTATCAATTCTATAAAATTATGAGGCATTATTTTACAAGCCATTCCCACGGCTATTCCTTCTGCACCTTGCGACAATAATAGGGGAAATTTAACAGGTAAATGAAGCGGTTCTTTATTTCTTCCATCATAGGAAGCTAACCAATTAGTCGTTTTAGGATTAAAAACAACGTGCAATGCAAATTTAGTTAACCGAGCTTCGATGTATCTTGGGGCTGCTGCACCGTCTCCTGTAAGTGTATTTGCCCAGTTTCCTTGACAATCTATTAGCAAATCTTTTTGACCAATTTGAACCATTGCATCTCCAATAGAAGCGTCTCCGTGAGGATGGTATTTCATGGTGTTTCCTATTACATTTGCAACCTTGTTATAACGTCCATCATCTAATTCTTTTAGCGAATGTAATATACGTCTTTGTACAGGTTTTAACCCATCTTCAACTGCGGGAACAGCTCTTTCCAAAATAACATAAGATGCGTAATCTAAAAACCAATTTTCGTATAATCCAGATAAGGGAATAACATCTGTTGCATCACTTTGAGAATCATTTTCATCAAAAGAATCTTCATTAAATTCGTCTTCGTTTTCTATACTCATAATGCTTCTTTATTTTCTTTTTCCTTTAAATGAAATTTTATTAAATAAAACCCAGCCTCTTTGTGTTGGCATACACTCTTTTAATTTAACTTCATATTGTATTTTATCTTCTGAAAACACAATTGTAATATTGGCACTTGTAACGCTATCTTTTTCAATATTTTTATACTCTA
>CAMZKF010000184.1 GCA_947311095.1 uncultured Flavobacteriales bacterium | reverse complement strand
GTCTTTGCTGATGCGACATCAAATATTAGTAACGTATCGAGTTTGCAAGAAGGAACGTATCAATTTGTATGGACGGTAAGTAATGGAATTTGTACACCAGCAAGAGACACAGTAAGTATTAGTGTTTTTGATACACCAACATCTAACGCAGGAATAGATCAAAATTTATGTTCGATATATACAGCAGACTTAGCAGCGAATTTACAAGTAGGAACAGCTACTGGATTTTGGATGATGCAACCTGTAATAGTACAACCAAGTATTGTATCTTTTGCAGATGCAACTCTAAATAACACCTCAATATCAAACTTGCAAGAAGGAACTTATAAATTACTATGGATTGTAAGTAATGGAACGTGTACACCAGCGATTGATACTGTAACAATTAATGTTTATGATCAGCCTACTGTTGACGCGGGAATAGATGATAGTTTGTGTAGTATTTATTCTTATACTTTAGCAGGAAATCAACCAATAGGAACAGCGACAGGACTGTGGACAATAGACGCAAGTATAAGTCAACCAAGTGTCGTTAATTTTACAGATTCAACGGTTTATAACACAGGTATTGATAACTTACAAGAAGGAACTTATTCCTTAATTTGGACTTTAAGCAATGGTAGTTGTAATGTTGTATCAGATAATGTTGTAATAGATGTATTTGACCAGCCAGTAGCTAACTCAGGAAATGATTTTGTAATATGTGATGAAGGAACAGCAAATTTAGTAGGAAACGAACCAATAGGGAGGTCAGAAGGAAATTGGAGTTCGAATAGTTTATTTTCTAACCCTGGTAATGTCGTATTTTCAAGTCCTACAAATGGAGCTACAAGTGTTAGCTATTTGTTAGACGGAGAATACCAATTTGTATGGACAATATCAAATGGTTCTTGTCCTAATTCAAGTGATACGATTAGCGTTACTAGATATCCAAAACCGACGGCTAATTTTGTTCAATTAAATTCAAATGTATGTACTTATGAATGTGTAGATTTATCGAATACATCAATTGCATTACCTCCATTTACATTAGCTAGTGTAGAGTGGTCAATAGATACGATTAATTTCATACCTTTTTCTACCGATAATCAACCAACGCTCTGTATTGATACGGCGGGAATTTATAATGTCGCTATAATTGCAACTTCGAGTAATGGATGTAGAGATACATTGATAAGAGAAAATATCGTAACTGTTTATGAAACGCCAATAGCAGGTTTTTCTTACAGTCCTTCGACTAATGTTGTTGAGTTAGATGAGGTTCAAATAGAAAATGAATCTCAAAATGCAACAGAAATTGAATATGATTTTGGAGATGGAACATCATCTACAATAGCCAATCCATCACATATTTATCAAGAAAATGGAACGTATGTAATTTCTCAATATGTAGCCAATAGTACAGGTTGTGTCGATACAACTTATACTACTATTTTAATAGGTGAAGATGAATTCTTATTCGTGCCAAACGGATTTACTCCTGATGGCGATGGGAAAAATGATGTGTTCTTACCTTCGACTCACGGAATGGATTCAGAAATTAATAAATACCATATCTTAATATTTGATAGATGGGGAAAAATGATTTATGAAAGTTACGATTTAGCACAAGGTTGGGATGGAACCCATCTGTCTAAAGCAATGCCATTGGGTGTCTATGTGTGGAAAATATATTATTCTACAAAAACAGAAGTAGAGCCAATAGAATTAATAGGAAATGTAACTTTAGTAAGGTAAATAAAGAGACAGAAAATAGAACTATCTGTTTTGTTTTCTGAAAAAGCTTTTGATTTTTTTAGAAAATTCGTTATGGAGTTTACTATAAAAATCGAAAGCTCTTAGGGGCAGAAAGAAATGATAATTGTATGTAGTTTTGGATTAGGGAGGGGTTATTAAAGTTTATAGAGACTTTTAAACAACCGTATAATAATTATAAGAGTAGATTAAAAATTTATAAATTATTCAGTATCTTGCCCTTCTAAAATTGAATTACATATTATTATGCCAAAATTATCTACTAAAGCAGCTGAGATGCCAGCTTCTCCTATTCGTAAATTAGTTCCGTTTGCAGAAGAAGCAAAAAGAAAAGGAAAGACAGTTTACCATTTAAATATAGGACAGCCAGATATAGCAACTCCAAAAGTTGTATTAGAAAAAATGCATCATCTAGATTTGAAAGTGATAGAATATAGTCATTCTGCAGGATTTCAATCTTATAGAGAAGGATTGGCTCATTATTATCAAAAATTTGGAATAGATTTAAATCCGAACAATGAAATAATGATTACAACAGGAGGGTCTGAAGCTTTAATATTTGCATTTCAAACCTGCTTAGATAATGGAGATGAATTAATTATTCCAGAACCTTTTTATGCTAATTATAATGGTTTTGGAGTAACAGCTAATATAAATGTAGTGCCTGTTACTTCTAAAATAGAAGATGGTTTTGCATTGCCTCCAATTGCTGATTTTGAAAAATTAATAACACCTAAAACTAAAGGTATTCTTATTTGTAATCCTGGTAATCCAACAGGATATTTATACAATAAAGAAGAACTTGAAACACTTAGAGATTTAGTAAAAAAACATGATTTGTTTTTATTTGCAGACGAAGTTTATCGTGAGTTTTGTTATGATGGAGCTACTCATTATTCCGCTTTAAATTTGGAAGGAATAGACGATAATGTTATTTTAGTTGATTCTGTTTCTAAGCGATACAGTATGTGTGGTGCTAGAGTAGGAGCTTTGATTAGTAAGAATAAAAAGTTTATGGAAGCTGCGTTAAAATTTGGTCAAGCAAGGTTGAGTCCTCCTACTTTTGGTCAAATTGCAGGGGAAGCAGCATTGGAAACACCACAAAGCTATTTTGATGATGTACTTGAAGAGTATGAGCAAAGAAGAAATGTTTTAATTAATGGATTGAATAAAATAGAAGGAGTAGTATGTCCTAAGCCTAAAGGAGCATTTTATGCAATAGCGAAGCTTCCGATAGATGATGCCGATAAATTTTGCCAATGGTTACTTGAAGATTTTGAATACGAAGGAGAAACAATAATGTTGGCTCCAGCTACAGGTTTTTATGCGACCAAAGGGTTGGGAAAACAAGAGGTAAGATTAGCTTATGTTCTAAACAAAGAATCTTTGGTTAAGGCAGTTAAATGTTTAAGCGAAGCCCTGAAAGTATATCCTGGTAAAATATAAAATATTGATGTTTAAATTTTCTATTTTTATTTTTATTTTATTCTCATTTAATCTTGTTTTTGCTCAAGCTTTTAATGATGAAAAACAATATGTAAAAAATAGAGGGACAGAAGATTTTTTAAAAGATTATTTATCGATTAAATACCCTAGTCGAAATTTTCAAGATTTTATTTATGTAGGGGTAAAAAGACAAGAACTCTATCTATTTAGAAAAGGAAAGTTAATAAGAATTTATCGTGTATCAACTTCAAAAAAAGGAGCAGGGTCAGTAGCTAATAGTGAAATGACACCAGTGGGTTTACATATTGTAAATGGAAAGTATGGAGCAAATGTTCCCGAAAATGGAATATTAAAACATAAAAAATTCAACGGCGAAATTGCAGCAATAGAGTACGAAGCGAAATCGATAAATAAAGACATTATTACAACTCGAATAATAACCATAGAAGGTTTAGAAAAAGGAGTCAATAAGGGAGGGCAATTAGATTCTTATAATCGTAGAATTTATATTCATGGAACAGCAGAAGAAGGCTTGATAGGAAAACCAGCTTCTCACGGTTGTATTCGTTTAAAAAATAAAGATGTAATGGAGTTATTTGATCTTTTAACAGAGGGGATGTTTGTGGTAATATTGAATAACTAAAAGGTATAGAAAAAATGAGTAAAGAACAACCCAACAATCCCATGCACGGAATAAAATTAAAAGATGTATTGACATTTTTAAAAGAATATTACGGATGGAAAGAATTAGCCAATTTAATAAATATAAATTGTTTTAAATCTAACCCTACAATGAATTCGTGTATTAAGTTTTTGAGAAAAGAACAATGGGCTAGAAATAAAGTTGAAGCGTTATATTTATCGACAAAAGATGAATTGATGTAATATCATTTTGATGATTCAATAATTATACTGAAACCGATTAATTATTTGGTTTCTGTAGATAAATTAAAGTGATTAGTTTCTCATGGTTTATTACAATCTAGGTTTGCGTTAGAGATAGTAGTGCTAGCTTTTTGTTTTTTTTGTTAGTTAAACTTGGCTAAAAAGAGCGATTTCATGAGCTCCTTTTGAGCTTAGTGTACTTAAAATAAAAACAAAAACTAGAAACGAATAGCTTGTTTAAACGTAAGCGTACGGAGAAGTACATATTGTGAGACCTAAAAAATATTCTGAATTTTGTATCGAACAAAAAAAAGAATATTTATGTTAGGAT
>CAMZKF010000183.1 GCA_947311095.1 uncultured Flavobacteriales bacterium | reverse complement strand
TCGTTAACAGAGGTACTATCTATCCCTTTTTGATTAAAAAGAGCTAGGGCAGCTTCAATAATTTGTTTTTTATCTTTATACATTTTATAGTCTATTTAATGATGATTAATTTTTAATCTGTAATTGCATAACGAATATATACATTTTATTTATTTATTAAATACGATAAGCAATAAAAATAGTTTTTTTTATCATTTTTTAAGTTTTAACACATTTTAGCTACCATAAATAAGCTTAATCAATACTCAATAACCTGCTAAAATATTTTAAAACAAACCTTATTTATTCTCCCTCTAAATCGTATATTTAAAATTAGTTTCAGTATAACTGCTCTAAAATTTTAATAACAACTTTCAATTTATTATCTTCGTGCTTTTAATTACCAAAAATTATGTTTGAAAATTTATCCGACAAATTTGACAGAGCCTTTAAAGTATTAAAAGGGCAAGGTCAAATAACAGAAATAAACGTAGCTGAAACGTTAAAAGAAGTACGTAGGGCATTGCTAGATGCCGATGTGAATTTTAAGACAGCTAAAGAATTTACCAATAAAATTAAGGAAAAAGCATTAGGTCAAAATGTTTTAACCTCAATTTCGCCTGGTCAATTGATGATAAAAATAACCCATGGAGAGTTAAAAGACTTAATGGGAGGAACTTCAACAGAAATTAATACGAAAGGAAACCCTGGTATAATATTAATGTCTGGTTTGCAAGGCTCTGGAAAAACAACTTTTTCTGGAAAATTAGCCAATTTTTTAAAAACAAAAAACAACCTAAAACCATTATTGGTAGCTTGTGATGTTTACCGTCCTGCTGCTATTGACCAACTTGAAGTTGTTGGAGGACAAATAGGTGTAGAGGTTTATTCCGAAAGAGAAAACAAAAAACCTGAAAGCATTGCTCAAAACGCAATTCAATATGCTAAAAGTAACGGTTTCAATGTAGTTATAGTCGATACAGCTGGTCGATTGGCGGTAGATGAAGCTATGATGAATGAAATTGCTTTAGTCAAACGAACAATCAACCCTACAGAAACATTGTTTGTCGTTGACGCTATGACGGGGCAAGATGCGGTAAATACGGCAAAAACTTTTAACGAAAGAATTGATTTTGACGGAGTTGTATTGACCAAATTAGATGGAGATACCAGAGGTGGTGCCGCAATATCAATAAAATCGGTTGTTGATAAACCTATAAAATTTATAGGAACAGGAGAAAAAATGGAAGCCATAGATGTTTTTCATCCAGAACGAATGGCAGACCGTATTTTAGGAATGGGGGACGTTGTTTCTTTAGTCGAAAGAGCTCAAGAGCAATTTGATGAAGAAGAAGCAAAACGTATTCATAAGAAAATACAAAAAAACAAATTTGATTTCAACGATTTTTATAGCCAAATTCAACAAATTAAGAAAATGGGAAATATGAAAGACTTGGTTGGAATGATTCCTGGAATGCGAAAAGCAATGAAAGGCGTTGAAGTTGACGAAGACGCTTTTAAGCCAATAGAAGCCATTATAAGCTCAATGACTCCGAAAGAAAAAAGTAATCCAAAGATAATAAATGTAAGTAGAAGACAGCGTATAGCCAAAGGAAGTGGAACAACGATACAAGACGTAAATAAACTCATGAAACAGTTTGAAGACACTCGTAAAATGATGAAACTGATGAGCAACAAAAAGAACATGGCGAATATGATGAAACAATTTAAAGGCATGGGAGGTAATATGCCGATGTAATTTATTTCTTTATAAAAAAAGAGTACTATAATTTAGTACTCTTTTTTTGTTTCTAACTTTCTTAATTAAGAATCTATATTTTTAATTTCAAATAGCTTTCAATTTATCTGTTTTTTTTGTATTTTCGCAGGAATTAAAACTAAAACAGAATGGCTCAAAGTACAACACAAATACAAATCACGAAAGTATCGGAATCAAGAATAAACGAAGTGGATTGGGTTAACTTACCATTTGGAAAAGTATTTTCAGACCACATGTTGGTTATGGATTATAACAATAATGAGTGGAGTCAGCCTATAATAACCCAATTTCAAAATCTTTCATTAACTCCCGCCACTTCAGTTTTACACTATGGTCAAACTGTTTTTGAAGGAATGAAAGCTTACCGCAATAAAAAAGGTGAAGTTTCTATTTTTAGAGCAGAAGAAAATGCAAAAAGATTTAACCAATCGGCAAAAAGAATGTGCATGCCTACCATTCCTACAGATTTATTTGTCACTTACATTAAAGAATTGGTCGCTTTAGATAAAAATTGGATTCCTACCGAAGAAGGACATTCGTTATATATTCGCCCTTTTATGATTGCTACCGACCCTTATGTTGGTATTAGACCTTCGGCTTCGTATAAGTTTATGATTTTTACCTGCCCTGTCGGAAAATATTATTCAGAAGCAGTTAGGGTGAAAATAGAAACCGAATATACACGAGCAGCTCATGGAGGAACAGGATTTGCTAAAGCAGGAGGGAATTATGCCGCTTCGCTATACCCTGCAAAAATAGCTCAAGAACAAGGTTACCAACAGTTGATTTGGACTGATGCTCAAGAACATAAATACATAGAAGAGGCAGGAACAATGAATGTTGTTTTTCATATTGGAAATAAAATCATTACACCTAAGTCGAGTGATACTATTTTAGATGGAATTACAAGAAAAAGCGTTATGGAAATAGCTAAAGATTGGGAATATGAAACAGAAGAAAGAAAAATAAGCGTTGAAGAAGTAATTACAGCAATTAAAAATAACGAATTGAAAGAAGCTTTTGGAGCAGGGACAGCTGCAACAATAGCCCCTATAAAAACTATTAATTATAAAGGGGTAGATTATGATATTCCAGCTGGAAAAAGTGACCTGTTTTCAACTAAAGTGTTAAACTACCTTAATCAATACAAATTGGGGAAAGTTGAAGATAAATTTAATTGGATTTTAAAGTTTTAACAAAAACGATAATCGACATAAATAAGAGGAACATTCTAACGTGTTCCTTTTTTTTTCAAAAATATCACATATGAAAACAAGACAAATACTCATTATTTTATTAAGTCTATTTCTTGTAGGAATAGTAATAATATCCTATAAACTAGGAAAGAAAAAGGGAATTAAATATGGCGTTGAGAATGCTGAATCGATAAGAGAAAAAAACAAAACAAAAATAGATAGTAATGCCAATTATATAGAAAAAGACAAATATGTATCTGTTGTTACCGTTCAAAACGAGCTATTTCCTGTTACGCTTAATGGATATGGAAAAGTTATTGCTGCATCATCGATTAATATTTCATCGGAAGTACAAGGCATTTTGACTTCGTCTATTCAATTAAAAAAAGGAACACACTTTAAAAAAGGTCAAGTTTTATTTTCAATTAAAAATACAGATGCTAAACTAGCTTTAAAAAGTAAAAAAAGTTCATTTCTAACTTTATTGACCTCTATCCTACCCGATTTAACAATTGATTATCCAGAGAGTTATAATGATTGGAGAAAATTTTACGACAAAATTGATGTCAACTTAACCTTACCCGAATTACCAAAATTTAAAAATTCTAAAGAGAAAAGTTTTATCATTTCAAGAAATATTTTGACTCAATATTACAGTATAAAAAGTGATGAAGAAAGGCTAAAAAAATATGCCGTAGTAGCTCCATTCACAGGAAGTATTATTCAATCATTCACTGATAACGGAGCGGTTATATCTCCAGGAATGGCGGTTATAAAAGTATTGAGAGAAGGAAAATTAGAAATAGAAATTCCAATTCTATCTAAAAACTTACCTCTAATTACCAAAAACCAAGAAGTCTCTTTAAAAGTAAACAACAATAAAACCGTAGTAGGAAAAATTAGTCGTATTGGAGATTATATAAATCCTGAAACTCAAACCGTTCCTGTTTTTGTAGCTATCAATAATTCAAAAGTTGCCTTATACAATGGAATGTATTTAGAATCGACCATTCGATGTAAGTCCAATACCATGGCTATGCTTATTCCTCGAACAGCAATATTTAGTGACGAAAAAGTTTACTTAGTAAATGAACAAAACAAACTCGTGGAAACGAAAGTTGATATCAGTACATTTCAAGACAAAACAGTACTCGTTACCAATTTAAAAAATGGTTCTAAAGTGGTTTCGGAAGCTGTTGTAAATGTAAAAGAAGGTAGTGAAGTTGTAATATTGAATAAATAATAAAAAACATTATGAGAAATTTTATTGCTTTTTTTATTAAAAATCCAATTTGGGCTAACGCTATCATTATTACGACAGCCTTAGCTGGAGTATTGAGCATTGTAACCATGAATCGCTCATTTTTTCCTGAGTTAACACCCAATAAAATTTTTATAACCGTTGCCTATCCTGGAGCTTCACCTGAAGAAATAGAAGAAGGAATAGCGACCAAAATTGAAGAATCTTTAACAGGTTTAGAAGGAATAAAGGAAACCAGTTCAATCTCTTCAGAAAACTTTTGTAAAGTAAACATAGAGTCCTATGAAGGGATTGATTTAAACATACTGTTGCAAGAAGTTAAAAACGCTGTTGACGGTATAATTTCGATGCCAGAAGGAGCAGAACGACCTATTATTATTTCTCAAAAATCGAGGGGAATGGGAAATATGGGTGGTATGGTTGGTTATTTAACCCTAAAAGGACCAAACGATTTGTTTCAATTAAAAAAAATGGCAGATAAAGTTGAAAGAGATTTTTTAACTTCTAAAGACATATCCCAAGTTCAAGTTTTTGGTTACGCTCCACAAATTATAGCAATAGACATAAGAGCCGATGATTTATTGAAATATAATTTGACATTTGACATCGTAAGTAACAAGGTTAAGACTAGTAATATCGATATATCTGGAGGAACAATAAAATCTGACAATGAAGAACTCTATATTCGTTCTTTAAATAAATCGACTAATGCCAGAGAAATAGAACAAATTGTAATAAAAACTTTACCAACAGGAGAATTAATAAAACTTAAAGACATTGCTAATGTACGTTTTCAATTTGCTGATATAGCATTAGAAAATTATGTTGATGGTCAAAGAAGTATCTCTTTTATTCTTCGAAAATTACCCTCAGAAGATTTACACGCTATTTCAAAATACGTTGACAAATACATCACAACATTCAATCGGGAAAATGAAGGTTTTGAAATGCAAAAACTATTTATGTTTTCTCAATTACTCGACCAACGAATAGAAATGTTGACAGATAACTTAATGTATGGTTTAGTTTTGGTCTGCCTAATTTTAGGATTGTTTTTAAGCCTTAGACTTTCGGCTTGGGTTGCATTCGGTATTCCATTTTCATTCTTAGGAATGTTTGTCCTCGGAGCTTTATATGGCATTACAATTAATATGATTTCTTTGTTTGGAATGATTTTGGTCGTAGGGATTTTGGTAGATGACGGTATTGTTATAGCCGAAAATATTTATTCTCATTACGAAAAAGGCAAATCACCAATTCAAGCTGCTTTAGATGGAACAATGGAAGTTTTACCATCGGTATTTACCTCTATTTTAACCACTATTGTAGCTTTTGGTTTCTTACTATTTGTAGGAGGTCAAATGGAAATGATGGAAGAAATGGCTTTTAGTGTAATTGCTTGTCTTACTTTTTCTATTATAGAAGCTTTTTTAATTTTACCAGCCCATCTTTCTAGTAAAAAGGTATTGAGTCCTTCCAACCTTTCTGGATACAATAAACTTAGAAAAAAAATAGAAAATCAAATAAAAAAGCTAACAAATGTTTACGGTAAATTATCTTATCGAATGATAAAACATTACCGTTATTTTGTTTTTGGACCTGTTCTGATTATGGGAGGTATTGTGATAATGATAATGACAGGAGTCATAAAAGGTGCTTTTTTTCCAGGCATTCCTTTTGATGATATTTCAATAGACATTGCTTTTAAACCAGGAGATAGAGAAGACAAAACAAAACGCTTTGCTTGGTATATCAATGACATTGTAAAAGATTATAGCAAAGAATTAACCGAAAGATATGGAGACACGCTTATTAAATATATTTCAGTCAACATCGGTCAAGCTCAACGCATAAGCGAAACAGGAAGTCATGCGGGGTCGTTACGTGTATCGGTAAAAGAAAACGAATATATTTCTACTTTTGATATTTCAAAGGAAATAAAAAATAGAATCAGCAAAGATTCATTGAAAAAGCTAGAAAAATTTACTATTGGAGGAGACACTCCATTTGGCAAAGACATCTCTATTTCATTGCAAAGTATAGATTCGAAAGAATTGAACAAAGCTGTAGCTTGGATAAAATCGGAAATTGAGGCAATGCCAGAGGTACTAGACTTAACCGATAACTCTGGAATTGGAAATAGGGAGGTTAATATAAAATTAAAACCCAAAGCTTATTTGCTAGGTTTAAATGAAGCCTCAATATTAGGACAAATTAGGCAGGGATTTTATGGAAAAGAAATACAACGTGTTATAATAGGAAGAGATGAAGTGAAAATTTGGACACGCTTTCCCGAAAACGATAGAAACTCTATTGGAGATTTGGACAATTTGAGAATAAAAACCAATACAGGTTTAGAAATTCCTTTAATTGAATTAGTTAACTATGAAATTACAAGAGGAAAAGTTGCCATAAGACACATAAATGGAAACAAAGAAGTTAGAATAATAGGAAGCTTATTCAACAGTGAATTGTCGTCTTACGTCAACGATAAAATACAAAAAGATTTACTGGATCAAATTTCCACCAAATTTCCAGAAGTAAGTTACTCTGTAAAAGGTCAAGCCGAAAAAGCTCAAGAATCAATGAAAAGTTTAATGACTTCTTTTAGTTTAGCAATATTACTTATAATGCTTATTTTATCTTTAAACTTCTCATCATTTTATCAAGCTAGAATTATATTAATGGTAATACCTTTTGGAATATTTAGCGCACTTTTAGGACATGGAATCAAAGGCATACCTTTTTCAATGTTCAGCTTCTTCGGAGTCATTGGTTTAGTTGGAATTTTGGTTAACGATGCTGTGGTTTTGTTGGATCAATACAACCGAAATTTAAAAGAAGGAATGCCCATAAAAATAGCAGTAGTCGAAGCTGGAAAGTCTAGGTTTAGACCTATTATTTTAACGTCCTTGACTACCGTAGCTGGACTAATGCCTCTTATCTATTTTGAAACAAGTTTTCAGGCTCAATTTTTAATTCCAATGGCAGTTTCCATTGCTTTTGGTGTGCTTTTTGGGACAATGGCTTTAGTGTTTTTCTACCCTTCAATGATTCTCTATTTTAACGATATGAGAAGGGCTAGATTTTGGCTCTGGAGAGGAGGTAAGAATGCTCCTTTGAGTGAAGAAGTAGAACCTACATTAAAAAATAAAAAAAGGGAATTAGAATTTCTTAAAATTACAAATAACCAATAAAAACTATGTTTAAATTTTGGATAATAACCACTACTCTATTGTTCTCTATCTTCGCATTTGGACAAGATACTTTAAGTTCTAAAGAATTTAGGGTTTTAAGACAACAAATGGCAAAAGACGACATTAAAGCTTTAAAAAATAGCATATTGCTCGTTCAATTAAAAACAAAACAAAACACTATTGACGCTTATTTAAAAAGAGGAAACACAAAAAAGGCTGAAAAGATAAAGAAGTTAATGGAACAAGACAATAAAAATATTATAAAAGGATTTAAAGAATATTTTACATTTTGTCCTGTTTATTTTTACTATTCCACCGACATGAAAAAAGTTAAAAACAAACAACTTTCAGACGTTCACTTTTTAGACGATAGCCTGAATGTTAAAAAAATAAATGTAAATTTTGACTCAACAAACTATTACCTAGCTAACATTGGAACGAGTGATTATAGAAATACAACATTAAATAATATCCCTAATTTTAAAATAAAATACAATAATTATGTCGATTTTGAAGCTTTATTAATTAAAAATAAAGATTTTCAACAATTATCAGCCCCTTTTCCTTATTATGCTAAAACGCATGAAAAAATAAAAGTTAGTGATGTTAAACGCTGGGAAACCATCAAAAAAATGAATACTCGATTGCATAATTTTTATAATTCAAATCGATAATTAATGAGCCAACAAAAACAAATACCTATTATTATCACTTTAAGAGGACTTGCCGCTTTAATGGTTTGCCTTTACGAATATTTATTTCTTACAATACTTTGCTCTATTTCGGTTTATCTAAACTTAGGTTGGATTGATTTGTTGGTTGGATTAATAAC
>CAMZKF010000182.1 GCA_947311095.1 uncultured Flavobacteriales bacterium | reverse complement strand
TTTTAATAGCAACTGAATGGGCTGTGTTTAGAACTCCGGATTTTGAACTTGTAAGTAAAAATTTGAAAAAGAATATAATTTTTGATGGAAGAAATTTATATGATTTGGAGGATATGAAAAAACGAAATTTTTATTACCAAAGTATAGGAAGACTTACTGTAAAACCATAAGAAAATGAAAAGAGTTTTAATAACAGGGGCAGCTGGGTTTTTAGGTTCTCACCTTTGTGATCGATTTATAAAAGAGGGATTTCAAGTCGTTGCAATGGATAATTTAATTACAGGAAATATAAAAAATATAGAACATTTATTTCCTCTTAAAGAATTTGAATTTTACAATCACGATGTCTCCAACTACGTACATGTCGCTGGGAATCTCGATTATATTCTACATTTTGCATCTCCTGCAAGCCCAATAGATTACTTGAAAATACCTATTCAAACATTAAAAGTAGGTTCTTTAGGTACGCATAATTTGTTAGGATTAGCAAAAGCAAAAGGAGCTAGAATGCTAATAGCTTCTACATCAGAAGTGTATGGGGATCCCGCTGTACATCCACAAACAGAAAGTTATTGGGGAAATGTAAATCCAATTGGACCTAGAGGGGTTTATGATGAAGCTAAACGATTTCAAGAAGCGATAACAATGGCTTATCATACTTATCATAACGTAGAAACTAGAATAGTTAGAATTTTTAATACTTATGGTCCTCGTATGCGATTAAACGATGGGCGTGTTTTACCCGCTTTTATTGGTCAAGCATTGAGAGGGGAAGATTTAACTGTATTTGGAGATGGTTCTCAGACAAGGTCTTTTTGCTATGTTGACGATTTAGTTGAAGGCATATTTCGATTATTATTTTCAGACTATGCTTATCCTGTCAATATAGGAAACCCAGATGAAATTACCATTGGAGATTTTGCTGAAGAAATCATAAAATTGACGGGAACTAAACAAAAGGTTATTTATAAAGATTTACCAACAGACGATCCAACTCAACGCCAACCCAATATAGATAAAGCAATAGAAATTTTGAATTGGAAGCCCAAAGTGAATAGAGCTGAAGGTTTAAAAATAACTTATGAATATTTCAAATCATTGTCCGAAGAGGAACTTTACAAAAAAGACCACAATGATTTTGAAGGTTATATAAGAAAATAGGTAGTCTATAAAAAAATATTAACGCTAAAAAAGCTTCATTTTATTATCTTTAGAATCAATAAAATGAAGCTTTTTTTTTAACCTAAAAATCGTTCTAATTTTATTCCACGAGAGCCTTTTAATAAAATTAATGCATTTTCCATTTTATTTCCTTTCTCGAATGCTAACAATTCATCAATATTCTTAAAGGTTTTATAAGGTGTTTTTGTGTTTTTAAAAACAGCCCCTACTAAAATTGCGTTTATATTATTACAAACCAAAAAGTCTATTATTTTTTGATGTTCAACCTTAGCGTAATCTCCAAGTTCTAGCATATCGCCTAATATAGCAATCTTATTTGGGTGGTCTATTTCTACAAAACTTTCCAACGCCGAAATCATACTTGTAGGGTTAGCATTGTAGCAATCTACTATAAAAGTATTGTTGCCTATTGTCGTAACCTGAGAACGATTATTGGTCGGTTCATATTTTTCTAATGCTTTACATATCTTGTCGTTGTCTATTTTAAAATATTTACCAATACACGCCGCTGCTAAAAAATTAGTAAAATTATATTTCCCTACTAATTTAGTCGTCAAAATAGGGGAGGAGTAAGTTGATTTGTAATTCCATCTAAAACGAACAAAAGGAGTTAGCTCTTTTAATTCACCTATAATTCTCCCTTTTTTTGTTCCGTATTCGTTGTTTTCTGTATTGGAAGGCAATATATTATTAAGAATTTCATCGTCATTGTTGTAGAAAACAACCCCTTCGTTTGCCGACAAGTAATCGTACAATTCCTTTTTTGTATTTATAACCCCCATTAATGAACCAAACCCTTCTAAATGAGCTGCTCCAATATTGGTGATAATGCCATGTGTAGGTGCTGCAATTTCTACTAATTCTTTAATGTCTTTTGGTTTACTCGCTCCCATTTCAATTACCGCAAAACGATGTTTTGAATTCATTTTCAACAACGTTAAAGGTACTCCGATATGGTTGTTAAAATTCCCAGAAGTAATCAATAAATTATATTTTTTTGACAGCACCGCTCCTATCAATTCTTTTGTAGTTGTTTTTCCGTTACTTCCCGTTATTCCCAATACAGGAACATCAAACTTTTTACGATGAAAATGCGCTAAATCTTGCAGCGATTTCAATACATTGTCAACCAAAATACAATTTGGATGGTTCGAAAATTCTTTTTCATCTACAACTGCATATGTACAGCCTTCTTCAATAGCTTTTATAGCAAACTTATTTCCATTAAAATTATCTCCTTTTAAAGCAAAAAACAAACTATCTTTCTCAATGTTTCGAGTGTCGGTACAAACTCCTGTTGATTTTACAAATAACCCATGTATTTTTTCTATTGTCATTCCTATTTTTTCTTAAATGCGTTTATGGCATTCTTAGTAAAATCAGACAATACTAAACGTCCGCTCATTTCAGCTCTATCACTTAATAATGTGTCCCAATGTTCTGTTCCTTCCCAAAAAACTTGTTTTAACAAGCGCATTGCTTCAGGGTTTGATTTTGATAATTTACTAGCTAAAGCATCTATTGCTTTGTCCATATCTTCCACGCTGTCAAAAACATCAGCATATAATCCTTTTTCTCTTGCCCAATCAGCAGAATACCATTCGGTAGCATTTATAGCCAATTGACTCATAGCAGAAGTGCCTATTTTCCTTTCTACCGCAGGACCGACTACAAAAGGACCTATTCCAACTGCTAACTCACTTAATTTAACTGCGGCAAATTTAGTAGCGAAACAATAATCAACCGCACTAGCCATTCCTACACCTCCGCCAACAGCTTTTCCTTGTACTCTTCCTATAATTAATTTAGGACATTTTCTAGCGGCATTTATAACATTGGCAAATCCAGAGAAAAACACTTTTCCTACCTCCAAGTCTTCTATTGAAATGAGCTCGTCAAAGCTAGCTCCTGCACAAAAAGCTCTTTCTCCTGCCGATTTTAAAACAATTAATTTAATGGTTTCGTCTTCTCCTGCTTCGGTGATTGTGTTGGCTAATTTTTTTAAAATTTTACCAGGTAAAGAGTTACTCAACGGATGCGAAAATTCAATTGTAGCGACACCTTTTTTCGAAATTTCAATTGTTACGTTTCCTTGTTCAGTTGCTTTTTCTTTGCTCATAATCAATACTTGTTTTAAAATAATGTTTCTCTTTAATTTACAGTGTAAAGATAAAAAAGTTTAACATTTATATTGATGAAAAATTATGAATACTTTTTTCGCCTTGGGGAAACACATTAAACAGTCCGAATCAAAGAGTTTTAATATCTTTTGAAAATCTAGTGGGCGTTCGAGCGGGCTATCCGCACTCGCTTTTTTTGTTTTTCATAAGGAGAAAAAACAAAAAAGAGCTCAAACAATTGCTACTATCCCTAACGCAAAATCACGACATAAAAGTTGTAATTTTACAACTGTTAAAATCTCCAACCTAAGCGAATTATTCCCATATTCACCAATCGAAATGTAGTTGTTTTTTTTGCTGCAATATCAGTAGATACGTCTGGATCAGTTAACGAACTAGCATCTTTTACATTAAAAATACCTTTTTTCTCTTGAAGGCTTTGGTAGGCTAATCCTAATTCTGTTCCGATGTATAAGTTTTTATATAAATCTATATCCACACCTGTAAAAACATGAAGTCCAAAACCAAAAACAGGAACTTTTGAACTGTAATTGTAATTGGGAATAAAAGTGACAGAGTCTGTTCTAGAACCATATTCATTAATATTTCCTGTGTTAATTTTAAATTCACCACCCCAATAAGGAGATACTTTTTCGTCTCTAAAATGCTTCTCAAATCCTATTGAAAAATCTAAAAGCGAATTTATTTTCTCCACGGAACCAACTCCTTTTCCTGCCAATTCATTGATTTCTATTTTGTTTTTTATAGAGCTATAATTTAATCCAAATCTTAATGCAGTTTTTTCAGACAAAAAATACCTGAATTTTAAATTTGGAACATAAGAATCTCCTTTCAATTGAACTAAATTAAATTGAGCTTCGGCAGTCATCTTTTTTTCTTGCCCAATCACAAAATTAGTCATTAACATTATTGTCGCTATAATTATTACATTTTTCATTGTATGTTTTTTTGTCTTATTATGAATAAAATTAACCTCGCATAAAAGCCAAATCGGTTTTAATAGAAGTTTTAAAACGAAACTAAAGCTTTAATATTGTTTACGTTCTAACATTGGAACAAAGCTAAACTGACCTAACTCTGTTTTTTTTAATTTATGATCTTCTAATTTTTCTATCAAGGTCATAATTTGAGTTTCTCCTTTTCCTACAGGAATAACCATTCTGCCTCCAACTTTAAGTTGTTTAACTAACTCTTCTGGAACATAAGGAGCTCCACAGGTTATAATTATACAATCAAAAGGAGCATAAGCTTCTTTGCCTATAAAACCATCTCCAAAATAAGTGTTGACTCTATAATTCAAATCGTGCAACAATCGTTTTGTCTTGACAAATAATTCCCTTTGTCGTTCTATGGTGTAAACTTTTGCTCCCAATTCACAAAGAACTGCTGTTTGATATCCCGAACCTGTCCCTATTTCCAAAACTTTATCTCCTTTTTTTACTTGCAACAAATCGGTTTGAAACGCAACGGTATAGGGTTGTGAAATAGTTTGACCTGCTCCAATTGGAAAAGCGATATCTTGATAGGCAAATTTATTATGAAATACTTTGTCAAAATAAATGTGACGAGGTATTTTTCCTATTACATTTAAAACAGATTCATTTTTTATCCCCTTACTTACCAATGTTTCAACCAATTGCTTTCGAAGTCCTTGGTGTAGAAAAGTATCTTCTATATTCATAATATTCAAAAATAATATTTTTTAGAGTTTTAGGTACAATATTCCAACTTATAAATACCAACAATTCTTTTGTTGAAAAAAAGCATTTTATATTTTCAAATTAAACAAATCGATAAAATTGAAAAGCCTATTATTATTTTATATATCGTATTAATCTTATTAAATTGGTTTGGAGTTTTGGCTTTTAGTAAAATAAAAAAACTTATAATGATTAGTAAAATGGATAGAAAAAAGAAATAAATGATTTGACTATCCAATATCGGTGGTAAATTTAGGGTTATAAGGATTAAAGTCATAAACATTAAAAACATTAGGAGGTATTTTGTTTTTTTTATCCCAATTGCAATAGGTATAGATTGTTCTCCAACAATTAAGTCTCCTTTTAAGGCTACTAGCTTTTTTATGATTTCTCTTGTTAATGTTATTGCAAAAATAAACCCACTATACAAAAAAAAAGTACTATTAATTGTTTGGTAAAGTAGGCTTAGGCTTATAAATGGCATTATGGTTAATATAGCTGCTGTTAGTTCTCCTAAAAAAGTTATTTTTCGTAATCGATGCGAATAATACCAAAGTAAAAATGAAAAAATAAAATTAAAAACAAAGATATTAAAGCCTAAAAAGAAACTAAAAATCAAGCCTAAAACAACAAATAAAACGTAGGTATTTACACATGTCCTTTTACTGATTACTCTTCCAAAAACAGTTTCGTTAGGTTTATTTATTATATCCTTTTCAAAGTCGTAAAAAGCATTGATAACATAACCAGCTTGAATAAAAAATGAAATAGCAATTACTTCAAAGTAGAGTTTGTCATCTCCAAGAATAGCTTTCCAACTTACATTTGTATTTAATAAAAATAGAGAAGATAAAATTAGTGCTATTCCAACTAACAAGACATTGTACCACCGAACTAATGATAGTAGCGCTATAATTTTAATAATAGTTGTTGATTTATTATTCGAATTTTGCATTGAAAAGTCTCACTCACTATTTAGAACTTATGTATAACCGATAGCTCGTATTTTTCTAATTTTTTTTGAGCATTTTCCATGTCATCTGTAAAGCCTAGGATAAAACCTCCGCCTCCAGAACCACATAGTTTTAAGTAGTAAGCATTGGAGTCAATCCCTTCTTGCCAAAGTTGGTGATAGAGATTAGGAATCATAGGTTTAAAATGTTCTAACGCCAATTTTGAAAGATTTTTTACATTTGAAAGTAAAGATTTGTTGTCTTCTTTCAGAAAAGCATTAATACTAGCGTCGTTGTATTTCTTAAACTGATTGCGAATCATGTTTCTAAATCCTTCTTCTTTTAATCTGTCCAAAAAATGCTCTACCAAGGGTTGTGTTTTTCCAACTGTACCCGTGTTTAGTAAAAAAATAGCTCCTTTGTTTTCTTTCTCTAAAGGCAATCCTACTGTATTCAATTCTGATTTGGATTTGATTAGAATGGGTAGATTTAAATAGCAAATTAAGGGGTCTAAACCTGAACTTTGTCCATGGAAATAACTTTCCATTATTCCAAAAATAGACTTTAATTTTAAAATTTCTTCGTTACTTTTTCCTCTTAATTTATCTGTTGAATATTTATCGTAAATAGCAGCAACTAATGCTCCAGAACTGCCAACTCCATATCCTTGAGGAATCGAAGAGTCAAATGCTATTCCATTATCCAAATCTTGTTTAAAATTATCTAAACTTAACGCACAAGGGATTTTGTTAGATGACTGTAACTGAACTAAATGATTGTAAAATTTAACTAATTCAAAATTAGAATCTATAAATTCTTTTTGATTGCTATCAAAGACAAACGACCCTTGATAATTGTTGTACGGTATCGATAATCCCATTGAATCTTCAATAATTCCATATTCTCCGAAAAGTAAAATTTTACCGTAAAATAAAGAGTCTTTAAGTGAGTTTCTAATTCTACTCATTCGTTTTTTTTGTTAGTTACCTTTACAAAAGTAAACTTTTTTAGCTAATAATCAGGCTCTTATTTATTTTTTGTATTAAAAAGAGGTAGTTAAACTTCCTTTTTGCACTAGTTTTAAATTGTTATTGTCTGAATTTCACCTTAGTATTACACCTTTTTACAGTGTTGCTAAACGCTATTTGTTCCTTTTTTGTCATTGCTTTATAATTCCAAATTGTATTACATTTTTCAACCGTTTTTTTATCTAATCTCTCTTCGTTGCATTTGCAAATCGAATATTCTAAGTCCTCTTCTTCAATGTTTTTTTTTGTCAAATATTTATTCATCAAAGCTGTTTCTCTACATACTTTTAGTGAGTAAAGATAAGCCGTTAAAGCCCGTTTGTTTGTTCTTAAATCTTCTATTTTTTCATCACATTTTTTTTTATACTCAGCATCTTCTTCTGAAAATAGGGCGCAATCACAAGTAGAAACTTCTATGTCATAGTCTTTGTTTGTAAGGCATTTAGTTAATAAATTATTGTTTATTTGTTGTTGTTCTGAGCTTATACTATCTCCAAAAAAAAGAGTATTACATTTCTCTAGTGTCTTAATGTCTCTTGTGTTTAAGCAGTTACAAATAGAAAAGTCAGCTTCTTTTTTCTGAGGACATTCAGCTAATAATTTTACGTTTTCTTTTAGCCTTTCTATACTAATTCCTTTATAGTTGTATTTTTCGTCGCAGGATTTTAGCATTCCTTTATTTGTTGGAGAGGCGTTAGCACAATCGCAAATAGAAGGGTTTTTACATTGTTCTAGTTTTTTGTCGTAATTTATCTTCTCGTCTTCACTCATGAAATCGTAATCGTAGTTCAAACTACAAATTTTCTTTTGTGCTTTGTTTTTCCAATTAGCTTGATAGCAATCGCAAATAGTAGGTTCGTTATAAACAGGGTATTCAACTGTATCTCCTTTATAATTTGTTGTCTTGTAATAGGAATCTTGCCCGTAACTATAAATGGTGAGTGACAGTAATATAAAAAATAAGAATTTCATACCTCTATTAATGTATTTTTGTTTCTAAAATCACCAAATTTAAGTCAAAATAAAAGGTCAATTCTTTAACCTTGTTTTCTTTTTTGTTCTTTACAAGCATCGTATAACCTTCAATTTCGTTCTCATTTTTAACTTCTGTTAAAGATTCAAATTTTGGTTTAAATTCAGTTTCTGTTAAATTATGATTTAATAACCAAACGTCAACCAATTCTTGAGCCATTTTTTCGGTATTAAAATCATTGTATTGCTTAATGTATTTTACACATGATAGTATGGTGTGAAACAATTTCTCTTTGCGTTCTGTTTCATTTGCTAGGGCATAATTAAAACGTTCATACAAATCATTATTTACTTCTAAATCTATTGTTGGGTTTCCGCTTTCATACAATGGTTTTTGAAGGCTGAAATAAGCGAATAAGCTATGTTCTTCAGGTGTTAATGTTGTTGTAAATAGAGTGGTTACGTTCTTCAATGTAAAATTGGGATAGAAAATAAATTTATTTTCATACAAACGAATATTTTTTAAGCTATCTTTTAGTGTGTAAATATGGCTTATCTCATAAGTATGGTAAAGTTTAGCTTTGTTTATTTCTTGTTTTTTTAAAGCGATGCGTTTATTTATAGCAGTTAATAAACTGTCGTAATTTGGTGTATTTTGATTGTGTACCAATAATGTTCTTTCTTTGTAAAGTGTATCCAAATCATAAAAAGAGTTAGGCTTATTTGTTCTTAATTCACTATACGAATATGGAGTGTAATTTCCTTTCAATTGATTGTCGATGTACGACGCTATACTATCTTTTGCAATATTAGTATTCTTTTTCTTTACTTTTTTTTGCAGACTTTCGTTGGAGTAATTCGTATAATTACAGCTTATGATAAAAAAAGATAAAATAGCAATGATTATAAATTTCATAATTGTAAAAGTAAAGAATTAAAAATTGAGTTTTATTGAGTCGTTAATCTAAAAATTCTTTTTTCAAAAAGTTCAAAGCGTAACTAGATGCTACACTTATGTTTCGTTCTCTATTGTTATAGGGTAAGGTATAGAATTTACTTTTTACCTCGTTTTGAGAAGCTATTGCAATCCAAACACTTCCGATAGGCTTTTCTTTAGTTCCTCCCGTAGGACCTGCAATTCCAGAAGTGGAAATAGCATAATCCGAATGGAGTATTTTTCTTGCATTTTTAGCCATTTGTTCAACTACCTGTTGGCTTACAGCTCCAAAATCTTTTATGTCTTGTTGGTTTACGTTTAATGTATTTATTTTTACTGCATTAGAATATGAAATAATGCCTCCGTTAAAATAAGTAGATGATCCTGATATGCTTGTTATTAATTTTCCAATGTTTCCTCCTGTACAGCTTTCTGCGGTACACAAAGTTTTTTGTTTTTGAGTTAACAAATTACCAACTACCATTTCTATTGTTTCTTTTTCAAAACCATAAATATAATCACCTATTAACGCTTTTAATTCTTCTATTTTAGAAATTATAATTTTTTCTAATTTCTGATCTTTGGCAATTCCAGAAAGTCTTAACCGAACAAATCCAGGGGAAGGTAAATAAGCCAATTTTAATTCGTATTGTTTAAGTGAGTTTTCCCAATCAATCAAAAGTTCGGCTAATTGTGATTCAGGAACTCCAATTGTTCTTATTGTCTTATGAATGACATTAGGTGTTGTGAAATGAGCTTTTAGTTTAGGGAAACCTTCGTCGGTTAAAATACCTTTCATTTCGTAAGGTACGCCAGGTAGAGAAATGTAGATAACTTCATTTTTTTCGAACCACATTCCACTAGCCGAACCTCTTGTATTTGGCAATATACTACAAGCTTTAGGAAGCAAGGCTTGGTCTTGATTTACCTTCGAAAAAGAAACGTTAAAAGCTTTGTACCTTTTCTCTAATTGATTTAGTATTGCTGTGTTTAACTCTAATTCGGTGTTAAAGTATTTGCACAAAGTTTGTTTAGTAAGGTCGTCTTTCGTAGGACCTAGCCCTCCTGTAATAATGATTAGTTGAACACGATTACTGGCTTGATTTAAGGCTGAAATAATGTGAGATTCATTGTCTGTAATAGAAGTGATTCGATGTACACTTATTCCTAGTAAGCTCAATTGTTCTCCAATCCAAGCACTATTGGTGTCAATTGTTTGACCTATCAATAGTTCATCTCCAATTGTAATTATTTCTGCCAACATAGTGATTAGTTGTTTTTGGTTAAATACAGTCCGTTTTTTTCGATTAAAATTAATTTTTGTTTATACAATGTTCCTATTGTTTTCTTAAATGTTTTTTTGCTCATTCCCGCAATTCGTTTTATATCTTCGGGAGAACTTTTGTCATTTAAAGAAAGAAAACCATTATTGTTTTTAATTAAATCTAAAATTAAAGCACTGTTTGGTTCTATGCTATTCTTGTAGCCTGGTTTTTGAAGAATTAAGTCTATTTTACCGTCTTCTCTTAGTGGTTTTACATAGCCTTTTATCGAATCTCCAATGTTTAGTGGTTTGAATATTTCGTTGTGGTAAATTAACCCTTCGAAAAGATTATTGATAATAACTTTAAAGCCTAGTTCTGTTTTCTTAAAAATTAATAAGTCAACTTCTTGTCCTTCTTCTAAGTCAATGTCTTCATCTTCTATAAAGTCTTCTATTTTACTAGAGGCTACAAGTCTGTCGGTTTCTTGGTCTAAGAATAAATAAACAATGTAACTTTTTCCAGCTTCCATTTTATTTTTTTGCTCTATAAACGGAACGAGTAAATCTTTTTCTAGTCCCCAATCCATAAAAGCTCCAATTCGATTTACATCTTTTGCTTTAATATAAGCGAATTGATGTCTTTGAATGGTAGGTTTTGCGGTAGTAGCGACTATTCTGTCTTCGGAATCTTTGTAAATGAAAACGTTTAATTCGTCGCCTGCTTTTAAAGTTTCGCTTACGTATCTGTTGGGAAGTAAGACTTCATTTTCGTTTTCATCGATTAAATAAAAACCGTTGTCTGTACTTCTATTTGCTGTTAACTTATTGTATTTTCCTAAAATCATACGACAAAGATAGTTAAGTTAAGATATATATTTGCAAGTCTTCACTAAAAAGTCTTTTAAGCTATCTATAGGAAAGAATAAAATTAGATTAAAGAAGGGTAGTTAGGTTAATAAAACCTGATTGTAACTGCTTAATATTTCTTCTCCTATTTTTTGTTTTGAAAAGTGAGAAATAGCAAATTCTCGTATTGATTTTGAATTGTATTTTTTATGGTTGTCCAATAGGTTTACAATAGCTTGTTCAAGGGCTTGTTGGTCTCTTTTTTTTATTTGTATTCCTAGTTTTTTATTTTTAATAGCGGTTAAACCTCCACAATTTGCATATACAGCAGGGATTCCACAACACCACGATTCGGCAAGAACAACAGAAAACGTCTCGTAATTACTAAATAAGACAAAAAAGTCTGCCGATTGAAATTCTTTTACTATTTCAAGCGTTGTTTTTGTATTTTCAAGCGTTACAACATCCGATAAGTTTAGTTTTTTGATGAGCGACTTTGTTTGTTCGTAATTATCGTCAGAAACTATTTTTAAAACAAAGTCGTTTCGGTATTCGGCTATTTTTTGTATTGTGTTTAATAATCCCGAAGCATTTTTTTGTTTTTCATCCATTGTCGATACATGGAGTATTTTAATGCGTTTGTTTTCTGTTTTTTCTATTGGTTTAAACAAGTCGCAGTCAACAACATTTGGAATTATTTTAGTTTTTTGTGTTAATCCCAATTCAGCCATATCTGTTTTTAATGATTCTGAAACAGGTAATAGCAGGCTTGCTTCTTTTACTGTTTGTTGAATCGCTTTTTTTGTTAAATAACTAAAGCCTTTATAACTATTATTCGCTTTTGAAAAAGCAGTCCAGTGTTCGGTTAGAACGAATGGTGTTTTGTATCTTCGTTTTAAATCTAAAGCAAAATAACCTGCGGGAAAACTAACGTTACAGTGTACTAAATCAAAATTAGAAAAATGCCTTTGCTTCGCTAAATAATCAATCCCTTTATGAAACGCTTCCATTGCTTTTTTGTACTTCATTAAGCTTGAAAACAAAGGAAGTTTTGTTTTAACTTTATTATAATACACAATAGTTGTACTGACACCGTTTATAATGCAATGTTCTATCGATTCGTTGGAGGAAGAACTAATATATAAGACTTCCAACTCTACAAAGGGGTGGATTGCTTCAGCGTGTTTTTGTACAAAATTACCCAAAGTAGGATGTTCCTTACTGGGGTACCAACTGGAAATAAACAGAACTTTTAATTTCTTCATAACAGTTATAGCTAATCAAATTTGACCAAATATGCGTCTTTAAAACTCGTTAACTGTATTTCTCTAAGTAGCTTCTTCGCCTCTCTTTTATCGCTAAAATTTCCTACATAGTATTTAAAATTGTAAGGTGAAGTTGAGTTGGTAATTTTCATTTCTTCTATTGGTTTTCCAATAGCCTTAAAACTTGGGTTTTTTAACGAAACAGGTCCAGTGGAAGCCATTATTTGTATTTTATAAACAGGTCCTTTTACTGCTGGTTTTGAAGTTCTAGGGTTTTGCATTACAATGTTGTGTTTTATTCTTATGTAGTCTCTAAAGCCTCTAAATATAGCAGAAGCAATTAAATCTTGACCTCTGTCTGAATTTAAGTAAGCCTCTTCCGATTTGTTAGTCATAAATCCTGTTTCTACTAAAATAGCAGGCATTTTACTGTCTTTTAAAACCAATAAGTTGAAAGTTCGGTCTGTTTTTAATTTCAATCCTCTGCTGTTTCTTCCTGCTCTATTTTTAAATTGTTTTTCTATTTGAAGTCCTAATTCTCTGCTGGTTTTACTTTTAATGTTGTGAATGTGAGTCTCTGTTCCGTGTACAGCAGGGTTATCAGATGCGTTGCAATGTATAGAAATAAAATAGGCAGCATTCATTTTATTGGCTTTTGCTACTCTTTCTTCCAAGGGAATAAAAACATCCGTAGTTCTGCTGTAAACAACTTTTACCCTGTGTCCCAAATATTCTGTTATATAGTTGCCTAGTTTTTTTGAAATAGCTAAATTTAAGTCTTTTTCAACCATTAAACCTTTTGTTTTATTTAGGTTTCCAGGATCTTTACCTCCGTGTCCAGCATCGATTACTACAATTATTTTTTCTTGACCAATAAAGTTTAATGTAGTAAAACTTAAAAATAGAAGTATTAAATATTTGAACATATTATTTTGTTATTCTTGTTATCAATTGTAATCTTTTTCCCCAGTAAACGTTTGTGGTTATTTCTGTTATCATTATTCCTTTACTACTAGAAGCATGAATCATGTATATTTTGTCTCCCTCAATTTTGCTTATAATTCCTACATGATTAATCTTGTTTTTATTTGAGCCAAAAAAAACAAAATCACCAACTTTAGCATTTTTCTGTTTTATTCGTTTACTAGATTGCGATTGGGCTAGTGCTGTTCTCGGAATTTGAACATCGTTTTTAGCCATTACATATTGCGTAAAGCCAGAACAATCAAAACCTTTTGGGGTAATTCCGCCATATTTATAAGGTGTGCCAATGTGTTTTTTAGCTTCTTTTATAATTTTTTTTGACTTTAGTTTTACCGTTTCGTTTTCAGTGGGTAACGGTGCATTGTTTGTTGTTGGTTCTGAAGTCGATTCAGATTCAGTAGTTTTTATAATTGGTTTACTGGCTATCATTTCATCAAATGACACATTGTTTTCGAAAAGAGCAGTATATTCTTTATATTTTAAAGCAGCAATATCTTGTTTATTGTCTTTTGCGAAAGCTCTTATTTCATTTACTAAGCCTACTTGCAAATCGTAAATGTAGTTACCGTAAGTAATACTGTATTCTCCATTCTTGTCTAAAGCAATGTATTTTTTAAATGTATTAATAGCTTCTTTTTCAGAATATCGCGATTTCTGTTTTAGTTGATATTCTGCCAATGCATTAAATAAATAAATTGGAGCATTTTCTTTGTATTTTTCACTGGATTTTAATTTCGTTGTTTTGTGAAACACTCGGCTATAATTACCTTGGTCGTATAGCATTTCTATTTTGTCTATTTTCTTGTCTTGAGCACTAAAAATAGCAGGAATACCAATGAGTAAGCAAAGTGTAAATATGTAGTTTTTAATAAAAATCATGTGTATCTACAAAGTAAATAAATTAAAAGTTATCTTTCATCTAAATGAAAATAGTATGCCAACATCTTAATGTTATTAACCTCATGGGAGTCTAAAATGTAAAATAGTAAAATAGTATTCTGAAATCGATTAACTTTTCGTATCTCCTAACAAAATTAGGGATGAAATTGACAATATAAAATCCGAAATACTATTTGGAGTCAATATATCTCAAAAAAAACACTATTTTTGTAAACCTATAAACTCACATAACAATATGAATGTATATTTAGATAACGCAGCAACTACACCTATGGCTACAGAAGTTGTAGATGCTATGATTCCTTATATGAAGGAACATTTTGGAAATCCATCTCCAACCCATTCTTTTGGTCGGAAAACAAAAAACGCCATTGAAATGGTTCGAAAATCAATAGCAAAAGAATTAAACGCCGAACCATCTGAAATAATTTTTACTTCAGGAGGTACTGAAGCCGATAATATGGCTTTGAGAAACTCTGTAATAGATTTAGGAGTTACCAGAATTATTACCACAACCATAGAGCATCACGCAGTTGGACATACAGCCGAATTTCTTGAAAAATATAACAACGTAGAAGTTGTTTTTGTAAAATTAGACGACAAAGGTAGTGTTGATTTGCTAGATTTGGAAAACTTATTGGCAAACAGCGACAAAAAAACATTAGTATCGCTGATGCATGCCAACAATGAAATCGGAAATCTATTACCTTTAGATTTGGTTTCTAATTTATGCAAAACACATGGAGCTATTTTTCATTCCGATACGGTGCAAACTATGGGGCATTTTCGCTTCGATTTGAAGGCAACAGAAATTGATTTTATAACCTGTGCAGCACATAAATTTCACGGACCCAAAGGCGTAGGCTTTTTATACGTCAAGAAAAACAACAAAGTAGCCTCTTTTATCACAGGAGGAACTCAAGAAAGAGGTCACAG
>CAMZKF010000181.1 GCA_947311095.1 uncultured Flavobacteriales bacterium | reverse complement strand
TTTTTGTGTCCATTTATTGTAAATTGATTTAAATCAATTTACAATAAATGGACACAAAAATAATTTATACACGTTTGCTCAAAAAACAAGAACTCTTTTAATTCATAATCTAAAAACAAGTGGTTTAAAAAACGACGAATTATCAATCATATCTGCCTTATTATTGGGCGATAAACAAAATTTGAGTCCCCAAACAAAAGAAGCGTATAGCAATGCGGGAGCAATGCATGTATTAGCAGTTTCGGGACTGCATATTGGTATTCTTTTGATTATTATAAGTTATATTGTTAATCGTATTTTTGGGACTTATCAACACGCTATTATCAAAGTCAGTATTACCATTCTTTTCATTTGGGCTTTTGCCTTTGTCACAGGGTTAAGCATCTCTGTTTTAAGAGCTACAATTATGTTTTCATTTATTGCTGTTGGAAATCTTTACAAACAAAAAATAAGTCTATTCAATACAATTGCCCTTTCTGCTTTTGTTATTTTATTAATCAACCCATTGTTTTTATTTGATGTCGGATTTCAACTTAGTTATATTGCCTTAATTGGCATCATTGCTTGGCATCCAAAAATATACAATATTCTATTTATTAAGAATAAATACATTGATAATTTATGGCGCATTACTGCCGTATCTATCGCCGCTCAAATAGCCACATTGCCCATTAGTATTTATTATTTTCATCAAATACCTACTTATGCTTTACTTTCAAACCTATTCGTTATCTATTTGGCTACCATACTTTTAGTTGTTGGAATTTTCTCTATTCTAATTTCCTTTATTTCTCCTTTGTTATTTTTAGTTTATGGGTTGCTTTATCCTATTATTTCAGTGTTAAATTTTTTGATTGATTTTATAGCTCACCTCCCCTATGCTACGCTAAGCAACTTTCAGATTTCTCTATTTGAAGTATTTCTCATGTATTCGATTATTGTTAGTTCTTATTTGTACATATCTAGTAAAATGACAAAACAATTAAATATTACTCTAGCTCTATTCATTGTTTTACTACTCTCAGACCATGTAGAAAACTACAATTTAAAACACCTTACTAATGTTTTTGTTTACGACATCAACAATCATTTGGCTTTGAATACTATAACTCCTAAAAAAAACATTTTGATATTTGAAGACACTAACGAAATCTTCATCGATAAAACAATTAAAAACGTAAAAAACAACTGGTCTTACCTTGATGCAAATTTACCTTCTATAGCTACAATAGAAAAATCAAAAAATTACATTTTAAAAGTAAAAAATCAAAAAATAGCCATTATTAATACAACGGTAAACAAAACACTAAAGCCAGTAATAGTTGATTTTGTACTGCTAAATTTTGAAGCCAGTAACCTTGCTGCTATATCACTCCGTTTTCCCTCTAGCCAATACGTTATGAATACTAATGTAAAAAAAGAAAATAGGACTAAAATACGAATTAACAATCACAAATTACACCTAAACATGCATGACATTAAAGAAGATGGATACTTCAAAATGGAGTTACATAAACACTAAACAAAATAATAAATGCCAGATTGTCACAAATATTTTATTGGTATGAACTTTGAAAATAAAAAAAATACATTAACTTTAAAATTATTATTTAAAATAAAAACATCAATATGGCATTAGAATTTACAGATTCAAACTTTGAAGAATTAACAAAAACCGATAAACCTATTTTAATTGACTTTTGGGCAGAATGGTGTGGACCATGCAGAATGGTTGAACCTCATGTAGAAGCGTTAGCTAAAGAATATGAAGGAAAAGCTGTTGTCGGAAAAATTAACGTAGATATGTATGGAACTTTAGCTGCAAAATTCGGAGTTAGAAATATACCTACTTTAATTGTATTAAAAAACGGAGAAGTAGTAGAAAAAGTAGTTGGAGCAGTTCCAAAAGAGACTTTAGCTGCAAAATTAGACGCTAATTTATAATTTAATTTACTTAGATTTTAGCATTCTTTAAATAATGCTAAGGTTCAAATAGGTAATAAAAAAAACCATTCAACATTGTTGAATGGTTTTTTTTCGTATTTTACTTTTTTTATTTCAAAAAAATATCAAAAAAACATAACTAATTAAGGAGACACACGACTCAACCTCCATTCTCCATTCTCTTTAGTAAACACTATTCGGTCATGTAACCTATTGGGTCTTCCTTGCCAAAATTCTATTCGAGTTGGATTCAATTGATATCCTCCCCAAAATTCAGGGCGTGGAATATCGCTTGTGTCTTTATATTTTTCTTCTAGTAGCTTTACATTGTTTTCTAACGCTTCTCTATTTAGAAGTTGGCAGCTTTGATGAGATGCCCAAGCTCCTATTTTACTTTCTTTAGGTCGAGCTTTAAAGTAAGTGTCAGAAATTGACGGGCTAACTTTAGTCACCTTACCTTCTATTCTAATTTGCCGTTCTAATTCTCCCCAATGAATATTGAGTGATGCAAATGGATTCTCGGCTAATTCTATGCCTTTTTGACTTTTATAATTGGTGTAAAAAACAAACTGTTCATCAATAATATCTCTCATGTAAACGATACGAGAAGATGGCCTTCCTTCTTTAGTTGCTGTTGATAAACACATTGCATACGGGTCTAATATTTGAGAACCTACAGCTTCTTCAAACCAAACAGCATATTGTTTGAATGGATTTTTGCTTACTGCGTCTTCGTTTAAAGGTCGATCTGCAAAATCTCTCCTTATACTATTTATGTAACTTTTTACTTCTTCTAAACTCATCTTTTTCTTTATTTGTATGAATCATACCAAAAGAACATCAAAATAAGCTAAATAAACCGTTTCTTTTTTCACTATTTATCTTCATAAAATCTATTCATAGCTAAGGCTATGAATAGATTTTA
>CAMZKF010000180.1 GCA_947311095.1 uncultured Flavobacteriales bacterium | reverse complement strand
CGCTAAAGGTGTGCGGTTATCGTTTTCTTCTAATTTAGGATAATCTGAACCTAATTCTTTTTTTACAGATTGCTCGTAATTATCTGATAAATAACGTAAAAATAGAAACGACAACATATAATCACGGAAATCATCCGCATTCATAGCTCCTCTTAGTTTATTGGCTATTTTCCAAAGGGCTTTCCCTAGTTCTTCTTGTTTTTGTTTTGCTGTCATCTTTTGTTAATCAGTTTTTATTATGAAGCTATATGTATCCATTAGTTTTTCGAAAACCTCATTAAATACTTTCTTGTTATCATCTACCACTAAATCAGATTCATAATAATATACATTCTTGTGAGTTAATGCATTAATGATTTCTGCTACTCTGGCTTCATCTGTTATCCCTATTTTATTGAGCGTATATCCAAAGTGACCAGCACCTAAAAAAGAACCAATATTTTCTATCACTTGTCTTAGTAATGCAAAATGATAGGCGTAAATTTCATTTTTATGGGCTTCATCAAGTATTTGTAAAAGTCTTAAATGGTATAAGAAAACCCCTTTATTTGGTTTTATTAAGGTAAGTTCATCTGAATCATTTTTCAATATATATTCTTTGAACTTCTTAGACTTATCTCTATTTCTAAATTTGTCAGATTTCTCTCCTTTCGATAGCCAGTTTGATAAAATAGTAAGAAAACCAAAATGATGAGAAGTGATAATAATTTTTCTTTCCTCAAAATGCTGTTCTATTAAATCAAAAACGGTTGTTGCTGTTACAAATATGTTGTGGTCATCTAAACTTGAGACAGGGTCGTCAATAAAAAAATGAGTGTTTTGCTTATCAGCCCATCCTTCGCCATCAAATAATGCTAAGAAAAAACACCAAACCAAAATTCGTTCTTCACCTCTCGATATTTTTATACGTGTTTTGTCATCTCCTTTAACATAAAAAGAAATAGATTCTATTCCTTTTTCCGAATCATCATAAGTGTTGAAGTAAAAATCGTATTTAGGCTTATATGGAGTTAATTTTTCATAAACTAATTCTTCAGTTAATAAACCGTGAAATTGATTTAAACTACTATGGGTAATATTTAATTTAATATCTACATTATCGTGTTCTTCATCATTATCCCAGACAAATAAATCTTCACTAAAAGCATTGTAATAAACTCCAGAATGACTGTTTTCATTATTTTCTTTAGTAATATCTTTATAAGCTACAGAAAGACGTGTTTTACCTGTTCCATTAAAAGCATACATTAAGACGATATTTTCATCTAAATCATATATTTTTTTTGCTATTTCTTTGTGATTCATAGTTTTATTTGATGTTAGGAAACAATTGCTGCATTAAGCTTTTTTTATGTTCTTTTAGTGCTGCTATTTTTTCGGTTTGGGATTGTATTAATTCGTCTGCACTTGAAAGTGTATCAGCTATTTTTTGTTGTTCTTTTGGTTTTTTTGGTTTCAAGAAAGGAAATGATAAAACCGTATCTTTTCTAAGATTAGTTTGTTTAACTCCATCATCAAACGCTAAGAAATACGAGTTTCTGTTTTGAATGTAAAATAGAAATTTGTTATCAATATCTGTTGGTGTAATTTTACAAATACGTTGATTTACAGTATATATATCATCTTTATCTACATAAAAACACTTTGCTATCGCTTTTCCATTTGGAATATCACTTAACACCATTAAAATATCTCCAATTTTGGCTTCTAAATTAGCTGAATCAGTATATTTTACAACTGTGCCATCTGTAGAAATAAATTTAGAGTTTACAACTTTATATTTTCCTGTTGCAGAAATTTCTTTTTCGTGAGCCTTCCCGTTTTCATAATCTGCAACTTTCTCCAAAGTTGTCTCCTCCCAATCTCCATCACCCACAAACTCTGGAAAACGAAATTGCGGTACTCTTTTACCATTAGCAGGAAAAAGTTGTTGCAGTAAGCCTTTTTTGTGGTCTTTTAAATGGGCTAGTTTTTCGGTTTCTGCTGTTATTAGATTATCTAATGAGGATAGACAATTGGCTATTTTTTGTTGTTCTTTATCTGTTGGTGGAAATCCTATTTGAAACTCTTTTATCTGTTTAGAGCTTATGTGAGGTATTCCACTACTCGTATTAACTTTATCTACATATTTATGAAAAATTGAGGAATTAATATGTTGAAATATAAACTGTATTGTTGAATTATTTTTAGCCCTTAATCTTGCAACTCTTTGAATTAGTAATGAACCTGTATCAGATTCAGTAACCAAAGCGGAATTTTTCCCAACTTTTGAGCCGTCCATTCCTATAACTAAGTCATTAATTTTTATTAAATGTTTTTGAAGTCCTTGGATATTACCTAGAAAGTATCTATCAATTTTGGGATTATGCCTTATATATCCTTCTGTAATATTAATACCTCTTAACAAAGGAATACCTGATGAGTCTTCAGAAATCTCCTTACTTTTAAATGCATATCCAGAAGATAATTCCATTTTTTCTTCAAGATTTTTCTTCTCCCATTGCCCATCACCCAAAAACTCAGGAAACCGCAATTCAGGCACAATATTTTGTTTTTCTTTATTCATAAGCATTTTATCCAGCTATTTCACGCCCTTGGGCTAGTTTATTAAGTAATGGCATCAAGACATTCATTAAAGCCTGTTCTTTTACGCTGCGGTCTTTCCAACCTAATCCTAAAGGAGCTAGTAAGTCGGTTAGTTTTTCGCCATCAAAAATTAATCGGTTCATTATTTCATCAATAAAATCGTTTAGCCTTTCTGCTTCTATACCGTGTTTTTTGGCAATGTTTTTAATTTCATTGG
>CAMZKF010000179.1 GCA_947311095.1 uncultured Flavobacteriales bacterium | reverse complement strand
CAATCGACCTAAAAATTGATTTGTAATTTTATATTCTCCTCCTATTCTAATGTTTAAAGAAGAAGTGTATATTTTATTTGATGTTTTATTTTCATAACTAAAATCATAAGGGTCCTTAGAGCTTTTAGCTTTTGATAATTTAGCTTTTCTATAATCGACATATTCTACATCAACACTAAGTACACCGTGTTTTTTTGACACAATAGCAATACTTCCAATTGCTCGACCTGGAGTTTGCAATTTATAGACAAAATTTGAACCTTCCATTTGATTGCTGTGAGATGTTCCGTCTTTAAATTCGGTAGAGAGTTCAGTCCCCCAATCGTCTCTCATGTAATGGTATTTTGTTGGGGTATGCAAAGCTAATCCGAGCCTTATCCATGGTTTTGGTAAGAATATAGCTCCTAATTTTAAATTGAATCCACGCCCCTGAGTATTCAGTTTTTCTTTAAATGTAAAGTTGGCTAATCCCAAACTGTCTATTGTCGATTCTTCGTAATAGGATTTAACTTGACTAAATCGAATAACAGAACGTCCAATTGAAGCTCCTACATAAAATTTATCGAGGTAATTACCAGAGATAGAAAAATCACTTTCGCCAACTCGACCACTTGAGTTTACGGTGTGTTCTAGTGTAATGTTATCGCCATACATCTGAGTAGTGTAATACATTTCACTAGAGTCATATACAAAATCAGTTAAAAAAGATTGGTAGGCTAAATCGGAGTAGAAAGGGTCAGCAGCAGCCAATTCTTCAGGCTTTAGTCCATAGCCTCTGTCTGCTAAAATGTATGAAAAAGAAGCGTTGTTACTGCCTTTTATAATTGATTTATTATTAAATTCCATCATTCTGTTATAAGCAAAGCCTAATTGAACTTTTCTCCAAGGGTTTTCAGGAGCATTTTCTATCACACCTACTATTCCCATATTATTAAGGTCTAGTGTTTCCCAAGGGCTTTTTGTGTTTGCTCCATGAAAATTAGAATTAACATTACTCAACCCTAAATTTAGTGTTCCTGATAGTATATTCGATTTTATTCGAGCCATTCCTGCGGGGTTGACAGCGAGTACAGAAATATCTGTTCCCAACGATCCAAAAGCTCCTCCCATACTAGCATATCGAGCCGAACCTTGTAAGTCTAGGTTGGAATAACGCAGTGCATCTTCTTCGTTTTGAGAAAAAATAAATGCATTTATTCCCATAAACAAACTAAACAAAATTAATTTATTCATTATTTAATATATAAAATAGCTAATTATCTTCTACCAGTTGAACTTCGAGAGTAAGAACCCGAGCTTCTCGATGGAGAACTAGAACTTCTGCTAGAACGAGAGTAAGAACTCGCTCTTGAAGGAGCTCGAGAACCATAAGTTGAACGAGAAGGAGATGAGTAAGTTCTTGAAGAACGATAATTTCTTCCTGCAGAACTACTACTACTAGAACTGTAAGTACTAGCTCTTGAACTAGTACGTGAAGCTGAAGCGGTAGAGCTGTATCTTCTACTAGCAGGTTTAGTCCATGCTGAGTTTTGATTTACTCTATTTGCTGTTTGATAGTTTCCTGTATTGTTACTTGCTCTTTTAAAGTTTTGACCTCTACCTATTGCTGATACAGAATTGTTGTAAGTCGGTCTGTAACTTGTTTTGTTCGTTTTTTGAGCTTCTACAACAGAAGCGGTAGTTGTAGGTCTTTTTAATGATTTTTTAGGAACAACATTTGTATAATTGTTATTAGAACTATTCCCATTGTTTGAAGGGGTATTAGAATAATAATGAGTGTTAAATGCAGATCCTGAATTCGTATTACTATTTACGCCTCTTCCTCTGTGGTTCGAACCTGTATTGGTAGCGTTGTCAGAGTTATTGTATCCATTATAATTGTTTCCATAGCCTCCATAATAAGAGTTGTAAGCATAATTATTATAAGTACCTGTATAAGGGTTGTATCCATAGTTATTATATCCATAGGGATTGTATCCAGCGTTAACATAATTATTGTTTAACGAACTGCTATACGCTGTCCCCCAATAGTTATTATAATTGTAAGACTGGTTACTAAAAGAAATAAAAGGTACAGTATTGTAAGAATTAAAAGGAAGGTAGCCGTATGGACGATAACCATTTTGATGGTTTGAATAATAAGAACTTCCCCAAGTATCATAAAAAGAAAAAGAATTTCCAAATTGAGAATTTCCAAAATAAGGAGAATGAAAATCAGTATATTGCTTTACAGATGGCGAACCATAATAACTCGTGTTTTTTGGTTTAGATTTGTAATATTCAGATTGATAAACGTCTTTGTAATTTGGGTCGTAATAATCGGCACTTTGATTAGAATAGTCTGCATCAGAGTCGTTATTAGAAGCTAAAAAAACATTTTCTTCGTCTGCGTACAAATCATCTTCATAAGCAGTGTTTAAAGTAGTGCTACACGAAGTGAATAATGCTACAACAAAAATAGAGGTTAAGAGGTAAGAAGTTTTCATAATAATTGATTTTTATTAATTTTTAATAAATTTAGTCATTTTAGACGGATTATCTAATAAAAAATTAGACTTTTGCATAAGCAATTTAAAAGTGAACTAATTTTTATATTTTTTTTAGCTTTTAAATTGTAATTCGTTAACAATAAATTAACAAGAATCATACCAAAAACTATGGCAAAAGGATTACCAAAAAGAAGTACCGATTTTTCGGGCTGGTACAATGAATTAGTAAACAAAGCAGACCTAGCTGAACACTCAGAAGTAAGAGGAATGATGGTTGTAAAACCCTACGGATTTGCAATTTGGGAAAACATGAAAGCTATATTAGATGCTAAATTTAAAGAAACAGGACATCAAAACGCTTACTTTCCTTTATTAATTCCAAAATCATATTTAAGTAAAGAAGCTGCTCACGTAGATGGATTTGCAAAAGAATGCGCAGTAGTAACACATTATAGACTAAAAACAGGAAGCGATGGAAAAAGTGTAGTCGTAGATCCTGATGCTAAGTTAGAAGAAGAGTTAATCATAAGACCAACTTCAGAAACTATTATTTGGAATTCTTTTAAAAAGTGGATTCAGTCACACCGAGATTTACCTTTATTAATTAATCAATGGGCAAACGTTGTCCGTTGGGAAATGAGAACACGTCTGTTTTTAAGAACTTCTGAATTCTTATGGCAAGAAGGGCATACGGCTCACGCTACAAAAAAAGAAGCTATTGAAGAGTCAGAACGAATGCTCGAAATTTATGCAGATTTTGCGGAACAATTTATGGCAATGCCTGTTGTAAAAGGATGGAAAACAGAAAGTGAACGCTTTGCAGGTGCAAATGAAACCTACTGCATCGAAGCGTTAATGCAAGACGGAAAAGCTTTACAAGCTGGAACTTCTCACTTCTTGGGGCAAAATTTTGCTAAAGCATTTGACGTTAAATTCGCCGACAGAAATGGAAAACAAGAATATGTTTGGGCAAGTTCTTGGGGCGT
>CAMZKF010000178.1 GCA_947311095.1 uncultured Flavobacteriales bacterium | reverse complement strand
CGGGATAACTCTTTTAAAATCTTCATATATCTTTTTATTTATTCAAAAATAAACGCCAACAATGTAATCGTTTTACGTTTTGATATTTAAATGGGTAACCCTATTAAATAAAAGTAAAATTACAAGTATTATAAAGCAAAGTATCATAAGATATTATGAGGTGTATGGCATTTTCCAAGTATCTATTTGCTAAATCATAACTACACAAACCTAAAGTCTGGTCTATTTCTAATGATAATAATTAGCATTTCTCTTTCTCTAATAATGAACTTTCTGTATAAAACATTTAATAACTCTTTTATTCCTGCCGTATTTCATGGGTTCCTAAATTCTTTTGCTTCTATATTTCCTATACTTGTAATTAACTACACGGAAAATATAGTCGGTATTCAAGGAATATTAGGGTCTTTAACCTTTATGTTTTCTTTTATAATTGTTTATTTTTTTCATAAAAGTATTACTTTTATAAAAAAATAGAATAATGAATATGCAAATACAAGAACCTGGAAAAAATTAAACAATTATTCACAAACTGTACACAAGAAGGAAATATCGGAATTAATAATATTATTATGAGTGATAAATTATCTGATAAACATATAAATAATTTAAAAGAAGAAATTTTATTTCTTAGAAAACTTATTAAGTAAGGCAAACTCGTGCTTAATCCCATATTAACTTAGAGTTATAAATAATCATATTAACTTCATAATGTTTGTATAGAAGCATTTTATCTTTTATCACTAATGAATAATAATAATTACTACACCCAGAAGATTATTAAAGAATGAAAAATCCAATCGTAATTTTTGATGGAGATTGTGCTTTTTGCAATAAATCGGTTATGTTTATTTTAAAAAAAGACAGAAAACAAAACATAGCCGTTTGTTCCAACCAAAGCAAAAAAGGCTTGGAATTAATCAAACAATATAAGATTACAGAATCCTTTGATTCAACCATAATTTATATACTAGAAAATAAAGTGTATTATCGCTCTACGGCAGCGCTACAAATCAGCAAAAGACTAACAGGCTTATATCCTCTTTTGTCCCTATTTATAATAGTCCCTCGTGTTATTAGAGATGCTGTTTATAATTTCATTGCAAAACACAGAAAAAAGATAGTAAAAAAGAGTTATAGTTGCGAATTTGTAAGCGACGAGAAGATAAAGAATCGAATTTATTTTTAAAAGAATACCAGTCAAATGCAATATAATTTGGGCGTTTCGATAAAAAAAATCGGCGGGCTATATACTATATCTTTTCTGTAAAAAAAACAGAAAAGGATGCCGTTTCAACTGAGCGAGGCGACATCACGAATACAAATTTACAAATGATATAAATGAGTAATCCCTAACGCAAACATATCTACTTAATCCGAATTATTTATAAATTTCCTATTACAAAGCCAAATAAGCTATTGTGATACCAAATGATAAAAATAAATTGAATTATTTTTTTGCTAGTTGATGAATAGATTTTGGGAAGATAAATAGTGAAAAAAGGAACGGTTTATTTAGCTTATTTTGATGTTCTTTTGGTATGAAAGCATAACCTCCCTTTCAATTGGTTGCTTTCTGAGTTTTGTGGAGATGCGTTAGAGATGGTAGTGATAGCTTTTTGTTTTTGACAATACTAGTAAAACTTAGCTAAAAAGAGCGACTTTAGAAGCTCCTTTTTGGCTTAGTGTACTATTGTGAAAAACAAAAACTATAAACGAACAGCTTGTTTAAACGCCCTGAAAATAAATTAAAGAATAAAAAAGTTGCTGAGTAGTAATAAATTTGTGACGCTGTAAATAGATAATAAAACAGATTATCAATATATTTGTAAGATTTTAAATATTAAATTTCATTTTTTATACACATAAGAATAAAACAAAACCAATAATGAGTTTACAACTTTCCGAACAAGAAATTATAAGAAGAGAAAAATTAGCTAAATTAAGAGGTTTAGGAATTAATCCTTATCCAGCTGATTTATATCCAGTTAATCATACCTCAAAAGAAATTAGGGAAGGTTATGAAGAGGGGAAAAAAGTAATTGTTGCTGGTCGATTAATGGCAATTAATATTCAAGGAAAAGCTTCTTTTGCTCAACTTCAAGATTCTGAAGGAAGAATACAAGTTTATTTTAATCGTGATGTAATTTGCGAAGGGGAAGACAAAACAATGTACAATGTTGTTTTTAAAAAACTATTGGATTTAGGCGATTTTGTAGGAATAGAAGGCGAACTTTTTACCACTAAAGTAGGGGAGATGAGTGTTCGTGTTTTGGGTTTTAAAGTTTTAAGCAAAGCATTAAGACCTCTTCCATTGCCAAAAACAGATAAAGAAGGAAATGTTTACGATGGGTTTACCGATCCAGAGATGCGTTATAGACAACGTTATGTCGATTTGACTGTTAATCCTAAAGTGAAAGATGTTTTTGTAAAAAGGTCAAAATTATTTACTGCAATGCGTAATTTCTTTAACGAGGCAGGTTACTTTGAAGTCGAAACACCCATTTTACAACCAATACCAGGAGGAGCTGCTGCAAGACCATTTGTAACGCATCACAATTCGTTGAATATTCCATTGTATATGCGAATAGCAAACGAACTTTACTTAAAACGTCTGATTGTTGGTGGTTTTGATGGTGTTTATGAATTTTCTAAGAATTTTAGAAACGAAGGAATGGACAGAACCCATAATCCAGAATTTACCGCAATGGAAATATATGTAGCCTATAAAGACTACAACTGGATGATGGATTTTACAGAAAAATTACTAGAACATTGTGCAATAGCTGTCAATGGGACATCTGAAGCTACGTTTGACGAGCATAAAATTAATTTTAAAGCTCCTTACAAACGAGTTACAATGCGTCAATCTATAATTGATTTTACAGGTTACGACATAAAAGGTCAAACAGAAGAGCAACTTCGTGCTGCTGCCAAAGGAATGAATATAGAGGTGGATGAAACAATGGGGGTAGGAAAATTAATTGATGAAATTTTTGGAGAAAAATGTGAAGGTAATTATATACAGCCAACTTTTATTACCGATTATCCAAAAGAAATGAGCCCGTTATGTAAAGAACATAGAGAAGACGCTTCTTTAACCGAGCGTTTTGAATTAATGGTTTGTGGCAAAGAAATCGCCAATGCATATTCAGAATTAAACGATCCAATTGATCAACGAGAACGTTTTGAAGCTCAACTTGAATTGGCAAAGAAAGGAGACGATGAAGCAGGAGAATTTATTGACAATGACTTTTTAAGAGCATTGGAATACGGAATGCCTCCAACATCAGGATTGGGAATAGGTATGGATAGATTGATTATGTATTTGACCAATAATCCGTCGATACAAGAAGTGTTGTTTTTTCCTCAAATGAAACCTGAAACTTTTGAAAAAAAGAAATCGTTGGAACTAAACGATAACGAAAAAGTAATATTCGATATTATTTCTAAAGAAAAATCAATGGAATTAACTACTTTAAAAGAACAAGCAGGTTTAAGTAATAAGCAATGGGACAAAGGAATAAAAGCTTTGGGGAAACTAGAATTGACTAAAGTAACAAAGGCTAACGATATTTTAACAGTTGATTTAGTCGAATAGAAATACCTTAATATCTATGGAAACACTAGCTATTAGAAAAAACACCATATTCAAATGGTGTTTTTTTTTGTCAAGAGTTAATATCTATTTAATTATGTACTGATTATTGGTGTTGAGATTAAGAAAAGGAATAAAAAAAACGTTATTTTAATGCTATGAAAATAGATACATCATTACAACAATTAATTGCTTATTATCGATCTTGCTATCAATTAGATAGTAGTCAATTAGAACTTCATGACTATTTTTCTGCCAAAAATTCCAATCGGTTGATTATTTCTTCATCAACGATATTAAAACCTAATTTTAATTCTCAAAAAATAAATTTTGAATGGGCGGAAGAAGTTTCTAAAAAGCTAAGAATTTATGAGAAGGAAATTGACTTATACGTCTCATCTTATTTTTTAATAGCTAAAGTAAAAATACTAGGACGAATAAAAAAAAGTAGCGTCCCTCTTTTTTTTACTCCAATAGAGTTAACGTTTAATGCTCCTAATTACAAGATAACAAGGCTAGAAAAAGCAACAATTATAAATCCTATAGCTGTAAGAATTTTACAAAAGTTGCATGCTAGTTATACTTTAGATAGGGTAGAAGGTTTGTTGTTAGCTATTTGGAAAGAACATCGACTACAACAAAGAGCTGAATTGATACAACAAAGTTTTCCTAATGTTTACTTCGAAACAGAATCTTTACGTTTTTTAAGCGAAAGTAAATTGAAGCTTGCTTTAAAATCAAAAAAAGAAAATTATATTTTGCCTGTTATAGGCTTAGGGTTGTTGAACAAACCATCGGCAAGTAGAGGTGTTTTAGCCGAATTAAAACACATTGCTTTAGACTATAAATTCTATCCACAGCTAATCGAAAGTGTATTTTTAGGTACAAACTACAACATATCTGGAGAAACAAAAAATACAATTACTGTTCCTGTAAATTTGAGTATTCCTCAAAAGAATATTATAAAATCAGCTTACAAGAATAATTTAACTTTAGCAGTAGGACCACCAGGAACGGGTAAATCGTTTACAATAGCAAGTATAGCTGTAGATGCAATAGTAAATGGTAAATCGGTATTAATTTCTTCAAAAAATGACCAAGCTCTTAAAGTTATTTACGATAAGTTGGGTGAAGATTTTAATTGTAAAGAAAATGTTGTTAGCGGAAGTCAAAAATATTTTGCCCGTAACCTTTCGAGTCGTTTACGTAAAACGACAAGTGGGACTTACGACGATTATAGATATAACTCGTTGACTAAAGAAGTTCTAAATCAAAAAAAAGCGTTGACTAAATTAGAAAAGAAAATAGAGGGATTAAAATTGAAAATAGAGCAAAAAAGTGATGCCGAAATTAATCTATCCGATTTATTATTGTCTGATCAAACGTTTGTAAATTCTATCAAGAAAGTTTTTTACCGTTGGAAAATGGCGAGCAAAGATTCATTAGGTGAAGATATAGCAGAATTAAAATATAAAATAGACCTAAAAAACGAGTGGACAAGACATTTAATTAAAATTGTAAAACAGAAAAAAATAGCTGACATACTTCGTGAAGATCAAAAAAAAATAGCGTTTAATAAAATGATAGATGTTCTAGCTTCGGATTCGGGTTTAGAAAAGGAAAGTATTTTTCATACTATCGACTTTCAACAAATTTTAAAAGTTTTTCCTATTTGGTTAATTAATCTAAAAGAGCTTAACGAATACCTTCCCTTAATAGATGGGATATTTGATTTAGTAATAATAGATGAAGCAACTCAATGCGATATAGCTAGTTCTATTCCGCTTTTATTTAGAGGGAAAAGAGCTATTGTGGTAGGCGACCCTAAACAATTAAGGCACGTTTCTTTTCTTTCGTACAAACAGCAAGATGAATTGGCTAAAAAATATGATGTCGAACAATTTGATTCGGCATTATTAGATTATCGTAACAATAGCATTTTAGACGTAGTAATGGAAACGTTAGCGTCAAAAAAACAAGTTCATTATTTAGATGAGCATTATAGAAGTATGCCCGAAATTATTGATTTTAGTAATCAAGAATTTTATAATAATTCGCTTAATATTATGACTTTTAAATCTCATTTGGATTTAGAAGATAATCTGAAAATTATAAATGTAAATGGAGAGCGAGACAACAAAGGGATTAATCAAAAAGAAATTGACGCTATTTTTAGCCAAATAAAAAAGACCTTAACAACCCAAAAAGGAAAATATAGTATTGGCATTATATCTCCATTTTCCAACCAAGTTAAACAAATACAAAAAACAATAGGAGATTGTTTTTCTGCGGGAGAACTTAGCAATATTAATCTATTAATTGGAACTCCTTACCATTTTCAAGGTGAAGAGCGAGATGAAATACACCTTACTTTTACTATAGATGATAATACAGCTTCCAATGTTTATACTTACTTAAACAAAGAAGATGTATTCAATGTCTCAATCACACGAGCTAAAAAAAAGCAATATATTTACACGTCTTTATCTAAAATACCTAATAATTCAAAACATCTATTACATAGGTATATAAATACGATAAGAGAACACGATACAAAAATAAAAGAACCTAAAAAAACATTAGACTTTTTTTTAAACGATGTGGAAATATGGCTTAAAACTTTAGGTTTTAAAACATTAATAGCTCATAAAATAGCAGGAATAGAAATTGATTTATTGGTTGATTATAAAGGGAAGTTATATGCTATAGATTTAGTTGGTTACCCAGGGGCTTTTCAAGCTACATTTCCGATTGAAAAATACAAAACACTTTACCGTATAGATGTCTCTGTCTTAATTGTATCTTATAGCAATTGGAATGAGAATAGAGAACAATGTAAATCAAATGTGCTGAAAGCGTTAAATAAATAGTTTAAAAATATATTCATGGCTGGATGCTATTTTTTTAAGAAAAGGAACGATTTATTAGATGCTTTTTAATGTCAATTTTGAATTTAAAGAGTGAAAAAAGGTGTGTTATTAAAAAATAATGTACCTTTTTTGTTTTTAACCATTACAACTATAAAACAAACATACGATGAGAAAACGAATAATATACTTGGCAATTTTAATCGCATTTACAAATTGCGACACCGAAAAAAAAATGGAATCTATAACAGAATCTACTTTATTTGAAAAACCAATTAAAAATGTAGATGTCCTAATTCAAAAATTAAGTTTGATAGCAGAACAAGGGGATACTATCTATTTCGAAAACGATAGCAAAATAATAATACCAGCCAATGCATTTGTAGATAAAAATGGAAAAGCTGTAACAGGAGCAGTTGAAATAAGTTTTCAGGAATACCATTCCGATGCAGAAGTTATTTTATCGGGTATTCCTATGAAATACGATAGTGTAGGAATTTCATATTCGTTAGAAACCGATGGGATGTTTAAAATATCGGGACAACAAAAAGGTGAAAAAATAGAAATAGCTCCCAATAAATCGCTCAATGTATTTACTAAAAGCTATAAAGAAGATACACCTTGCTTCAACTATTATACGCAAAATGAAAAAGGACAATGGAATTACAAAAAAACAAAAGAAAGAGAGTTGAGTACTGAAAATGAAATAACAAAAGAATTGGCTAAAATAAAAAAAATGAACAAAGAAGCCGTTTCAATAGATTTTCACCTCAATACTTCTAAATATCCTGAGTTAGAGCAATTAAAAAACATTTCTTGGATGTACAATGGAGACAAACCAGACACCTTGAAACTAAAACTAATGTCTAAAGTTAGATGGAATGAATTTGAGTTAAAAAAAACAGAAGAGAGCTTGTATTCTTATCGGAACGCATAAACAACATTATTTTGAAATGCCAATTACTCCAGCTTTTTCTGACGAAGAACTTGTGCTTGTAGAAGAATTGGTTACCGCTAAAATTAAAAATAATGAAGAAGCTTATGCTAAATTAAAAAATCAATACCAACGAGAAGCTGTAATATCTAGTTTTGGAACTCATAATTGGGACAGGTGTGTAGCCGACGAACGAATAATGGTCAACACGTCGCTATTAAATTCTGAAGCTATAAAATACTACTATGTTATTAATTACAATTCTGATTATCGTTTTGTTAATTATTACCCTATAAATAAAGAAAAAAATACTAAAATTTCTTTCTTGAAAAGAGGAAACGCAGGAATAATTGCATTCTTAAAAACAGAAGGAAAAGTAGCTTATTGGTCGGGAACTATCAATCAAGAAAAAACAATTTCAATAGATTTAGAAACTTATGCTACTAAAATTACCCAACCTTCCGACTTACAAGAATTAATTGATAGAATGTAAAAGTATCTCACGTAAAATCAACATTAAAATATAATTTGAGTATCATAATTATAAAACTTTATTTTAAAATTTGAGAAAACTAATTGCCATATTTATATACCTATGTTTTTCTTTTTACATAAAGGCACAACAAAACTATTTACCAATTGTAAAGGGAGGTAAGTGGGGGGCAATAAATGAGAAAGGAAAAATGTTAATTCAATCAAAATACGATTATTTAGCTCCTTTTAAAAATGGTGTTGCAATATTTGACAAAAACAAAATACTAGGATTGACTGACACAAATGGCTTCGTTTTGACAAAAATTAATTACGATGAAATAATAGATTTGTATCGAAAAAATAAAGGACGATTTCTTTACCTTGTAAAAAGTAAACGCAAACAAGGAATAATAGATGACGGAGGTATCGAAATCGTTCCTTTAAAATATGAAAATATTACACTTTACGATACTATTTATGTTGGGAATAATTTAAAATCTATTGACGTAGGTAATTTAAGTCAAGGTTTAACCTACAATTCAAAGGTTGATTCTGTAAAAATAATAAACAATAAATTTCATTTACATTACAACAATTCGGTGCAATACCTTACATCTAATTTAGGGAAGCCTTTGTTTTCAGATTCTAATTTATTTACAGAATTAAAACAAAATGGTGTTTTGTTACAGTTACAAAATCAAGGGCTTGTATATATTAATAATAATTACCAAACAATAATAGATACCAGTTTAACCTACATTAGCAACGACAATGAAATTTATAATTTTGAAAATAAAGCAGGACAAAATATATCCTATTCGTTTACTTTAAACGATTTCTTTATAAACAAAACGACTGATATCAGAAAAGAAGGTCAGTTTTATATCTTAAACAATAATAATTTGTTTGGAGTGTTAGATGTTAACAAGAACAAAATAGTAGATTATAAATACGACGACATAAGAAAAAATGGAACAAAATTCTTTGCTTCTATCGATGGAAAAATTGCGGTGTATTCTAATAAATTTAAACTATTGATTCCTCCTATTTATAACCAAATAATTCCAACAAAATTTGGATATATTTATGTAACAGATAGCTTACAAGGATTGCTTGATAAAAAAGGAAAAAAGATAACTGAAAGTCGTTTTAAGTTCATCAACTTAAATTCAATTCCCGTAAAATGTTACTTACCCAAAAAAGGTGTCGTTCATGTTTTGTTTGATAAAGAAAACAATTTTGTTTTTAAAAAAGAATTTAGAAATTCATTGTCTTTAAATTCTAAATTTAACTCGATGGTTATAACGGATAGGAGTGCGTCTAATTTGGATATTCAAAGAGGAAGATACGGTTGGTTTTTAGATTCTATAGAAATAATCAAACAAGATTGTACTAAAATTAAAATAGGAAAATGGGGAGTCAGAAACAAAGAAGATTCTATTGTTGTTGCTCCAAAATATATGCGCTATCGAATTATAAATGATAGTCTTTCTTACGCTTATAAAGGTAAAAACGAACAAGATTACAAAAAAATAAACGGTATTCCCGTAGGAGGGGTATTTTGGGTAATCAACCACAATACAGGAGAATTGATTAACCGAAGTCCTTTTCATGGGATTAGTTCATGGGATTTTAACCAAAGTAAGGTTGCTCGAAGTCTGACTCGAAAAGGAATTACGCTAATAGATAGTAATTATACTATTTTGGATAAAGATTTTCACTACCTACACCCTCCTCAAGACGGTATGGTTCTATTTTCTAAATATTTAAACAAAAAAATAAAAGGGGTTGTTGGCAAAAAAACTCAAACAAGAGCAGTGTGGAGAGCCTATAAATATAGCCGTTATAAGAAAAAAACAGCAACAGAATATAATAGCCTTAAATCGAGGTCTTTTTATAGAGAAAAACCAATAAAACACGGATATTACAATACCCAAACAGGAACAATGGATTATGGTGCAAAATTCGATTATGCTTATTCTTTTTACAATGGAGTAGCTTTTGTTGGGAATGTGATAGACGGGCAAAAGAAATATGGAATTATCCGAAAAGATTCTGTCATTGTACCTTTGATTTATTCTGCGGTCAATTATTTTTACCCTAGACGTTACGATAGCTTGTATATTGTGACAACCAATAATGTTAAAACTTTTTTAATTGATTCATTACCAAATAAAAAAGTAACGGATATTTATAACATTAGAAGAGTCGATAACAATGTGATTATAGCAAGTAAAAATAACAAATATGGAATATTAGACAATAATTTTAATTGGGTTTTAGAGCCTATCTACAAAAGAATTTTGACATCTAAAAATAATTATTTATTGGCTAAAGAAAAAAAATACGGACTATTGACCAATCAAGGAGAAGAATTAATCGCTCCAACTTTAAAGAAAAAATACATTCAACCGTTAAAAAATGGAGCAAAAATTTATGCTTCAAAAGCTATGAAAGGAAAACTATCTTATATCCATTATCTATATGGAGAGCTATTTCCTGCTTTTATTGGCGAAGTGTTTGAAACAAAAGATTTAGTGATTAAAATAGAGCATGAAGTAGCTAGTTATTATAAAAATGACAAAAAATTAAATACAACCAAATTGTTTAACTATACTCCATTATTCGAAAATGCAGCCTATTTAATTGCCAAAAAACGAAAAAAAATAAAAATAACAGATAAGAAAAATGCAACTTCCATAACAATAAAAAAACTTATTCCTATTGATTTTAACGAATTTGGAATTACTTATTTCAAAAATAATACACAAGGAATTATAAATTATAATGGCGATACATTAATAAAAGATTCTAGCTATTTTAATTATGTTGAATTGAACGAAAACTTATTGGTTACAACAAGTGTTGATAAAAAAATAATAAACAGAAGAAAAGGTATCATCACAAAGCAAGGACGATTAGTTTTTCCTTGTAAATTTGAAAAAATAGAAAAAGTCTTTGATAATATTTACCTCTGTTACAACAAATTTGGAAAATCTATATTTATTACAGCAAAAGGAGATACTATAAAAACAATAGACTGTAAAGACTTTGAACCCACTTCTGAAGGGTTATTACTGTGTAAATTTAATCGCTATGTTCAGTATTTAGATGCTACATTGTCACCTGTCTTTAGGTACGAATTTCATGATGGTTTTTCCTTTGTAAAAGGAATTGCTAGCGTTAAAACTCGAAGAGGTTGGCAGGTTATAAATAGAAATGGGAATTTACTCAGTGTAGCTTCTTATCAAAAAATAATTCCAATTGCAAAAAATACTTTGCAAGTAAAGGAATATCCTAAAAAAGGAATATACGATTACAACGGGAAATTAATTGTGCCTGTAGAATTTGAAAAAATATCCTATATGTCGAATACAATTATACAAGTTATAAAAGAAGGAAAAGTAGGCTATATTACAACGAAAGGCAAGTGGATTTACAATCCATTTTAAATAAATATAATAAAAACTTATATTATTATAAATTTTATTGATTTGATTTATGCGTTGATGTGTTTTACATTTGCTTAAAATTAAAATTATGAAAAATTTATACTTTACTATCGGTGTTTTAGCTATTTTTAGTTCTTGTTCAAACGATGAAGAACATCAAGCTAAAGAAAACACAAAAGTACCTTCGATTGAAACAAGCCAATACATTAGTGATTTTGAGCAACTACCCAAGGCTTTAGAAAACATTAAAGACAAACAAACGAAAGAGAAAATAGAATTAGGACATCATTTATTTTTCGACAATCAATTATCTTTAACAGGGAATAATAGTTGTAATTCTTGCCACAATTTAACTACTTATGGAGTTGATAATAAAGCAACTTCTACAGGGGACGCAGGAAAAAAAGGAGGGAGAAATTCTCCTACGGTACTCAATGCAAGTTTACACGTTAGTCAATTTTGGGATGGTAGAGCCAAAGATGTAGAAGAACAAGCAGGAATGCCTATTTTAAACCCAATTGAAATGGCTATTCCAAGCGAACAATTCTTAATAGATAGATTAAATAAAATTCCTTTTTATGTCGATAAATTTTCTTTAGCTTTTCCCAATAGCGATAATCCAATTACGTATCAAAATTTAAAAAATGCAATAGGAGCTTTTGAAAGACAGTTACTAACCTCTTCTCGATTCGACGATTTTTTAGCAGGAAATAAAAATGCGTTAAATGAAAAAGAAAAAGAAGGCTTTGTAGCTTTTAATACTGTGGGCTGTGTTAGTTGCCATTCAGGGGTGGCTATAGGTGGAAATATGCTTATGAAATTTGGTATTTTTGAGGATTATGCACCCTTAACTAAAAGTAAAAAAATAGACTTTGGTAAATTCGAAAATACAGGTAAAGAAACAGATAAATTTATATTTAAAGTCCCTTCACTTAGAAATGTAGCTAAAACCTTTCCTTATTTTCACGACGGAAGTGTCGAAAAATTAGAAGATGCTGTTCAGATTATGGCTAAAACACAATTGGGGAAAAACCTATCAGACGAAGAGGTCGAAAATATTGTCGCTTTCTTGTCTTCTCTTACAGGTGAACTTCCTAATGAATATAAAGTAGCTCCAAAACGATAAGAAAATAGTTTTCAATACTTTGTTGTAAGAGATAATATCAAATTAAAATTTGATGAAAATAAACAGTTTCTTTATTCTCAATTAAACAATAAAAATAAAATTACCATAGTCATAGCTATGGTAATTTTATAAGAAGTATAAGGTTATTTATTGCTTTTCAATTTAAGTGAATTAAATGCATTAAAATTCTGCATTTTTAGGTGTTCTTGGAAATGGTATCACATCTTTTATATTAGACATTCCCGTTACAAACATAATTAAGCGTTCAAAACCTAATCCAAACCCTGCATGAGGAGCTGTCCCAAATTTACGTGTATCTAAATACCACCAAATATGCTCTTCTTCAATGTTAAAATCTTTTATTTTTTCTTTCAGCACATCTAAACGCTCTTCACGTTGAGAACCTCCAATAATTTCGCCAATACCAGGGAATAACACATCCATAGCAGCAACGGTTTTATTGTCGTCGTTATTACGCATATAAAAAGCTTTTATTTCTTTTGGATAATCGTAAATAATAACGGGCTTTTTAAAATGTTTTTCTACCAAAAATCGTTCGTGTTCACTTGCTAAATCAACACCCCAATCAACAGGGAATTTGAATTTTTTCTTTTTATAAGGTTTTGAACGTTTTAAAATATCAATTGCTTCCGTGTAAGTTATTCTTTCAAAATCATTAGAAACAACAAATTCTAATCGTTCTATGAGGTTTAATTCGTTTCGCTGTGCCTGTGGTTTTTGCTTGTCTTCGTTTATTTCTCTTTGTTGTAAAAATGCTAAGTCATCTTTACAATTGTTCAAAGCATATTGAATAACATATTTCATGAAATCTTCACTCAATTTCATGTCGTCGTTTAAGTCGGCAAAAGCCACTTCTGGTTCTACCATCCAAAATTCTGCTAAGTGGCGAGAGGTATTTGAATTTTCAGCCCTAAAAGTAGGTCCAAAAGTATAAACTTGACCGAGAGCCATCGCTCCCAATTCTGCTTCTAGTTGTCCAGATACGGTTAGGTTTGTTTCTTTTCCAAAAAAATCTTGACTTACGTCGATATTTCCTTCTTCTGTTTTTGGAAGGTTGTCCAATTGAAGATTAGTTACTCTAAACATTTCCCCTGCTCCTTCGGCATCTGATCCTGTGATAATAGGTGTGTGTAAATAGAAAAAATCGTTGTTGTTAAAGTATTGGTGTATAGCAAAAGACATTGCGTGTCTTATTCTAAATATTGCTCCAAACAGGTTTGTTCTAAAACGTAAATGAGCTTGTTCTCGTAGTAATTCTAAACTGTGTTTTTTGGGTTGTAGGATTGTTTTTTGAACATCTTCGGGATTGGCTATTCCTAATATTTCAATTTGTTGGGCTATTATTTCTACTTTTTGTCCTTTTCCTTGAGATTCGACTAAGTCACCAGTTACTGAAATTGAAGCTCCAATTGAAATTTGATCGACAATCGTTTTTTCTAATTGATTAGTATCAATTACAATTTGAATGTTATTAATAGTAGAGCCATCGTTTAAAGCGATGAAGCGATTACTTCTAAAAGCTCTAACCCACCCTTTTACTTTTATTTTAGAACCTGCTTCTTGTTCTAGTGCATATTTTATTTTTATTCTTTCCACGTCCAAATTTTTATTTTAAAAAAACAAAGATACATTGATTGAATATATATGCAAGAACTAACCCTATAAAATATATGAAGGTTTTATTGACAAAGGCTAAAAATAAAACTGCTAATTTATGCAATTTAAAATGCGTTGATATTAACAGTTCTATTAATTTATGTTCGTTAGCACTAATGTTGTATAATATTTAGCTTTATTTCAATTATATTTGAGTTAAAATTTCTTTCAAAATTAAAGTCATTTTTGGTTCAGCTTCAGCTGCTATACCTTGAACTATCTCGTGAGTCATTTCTATTATTTTACCTGGTACTCCTAAGTCTGTAACAATTGAAAATCCAAAACAAGGTATTCCCATGTGTCTGGCTGCAATTACTTCTGGTACGGTACTCATACCAACGGCATCAGCTCCAATGGCTCTTACAAATTTGTATTCTGCTGGAGTTTCCAATGTTGGGCCAGATAGACCAGCATAAGTTCCTTTAGCAATTCTAATGTTGTTTTCTTTTGCTATCTTTTCAGCCATAGCAATCATCTTATGGTCGTAAGGTTCGCTCATGTCAGGAAAACGAGGTCCTAGTTCGTCGTAGTTTTTTCCTATTAGTGGATTGGTTGGAAAAAGGTTAATATGGTCGTCAATAATCATTATTTCTCCTACCTCAAAATCGGGATTTACTCCTCCACAAGCGTTGCTAACAAAAAGAGATTCTATTCCCAAAAATTTCATTACTCGAACAGGGAATACAACTTCTTCCATTGAGTATCCTTCGTAAAAGTGAAAACGACCTTGTAACGCTACAACATTTTTTCCTCCTAAAGTTCCAAAAATTAATTTCCCCGAATGTCCTTCAACTGTTGATACAGGAAAATTTGGTATGTTTTCGTAAGCAATAGCATGTTCTACTTCTATTTCGTTTACCAATCCTCCAAGTCCTGTTCCTAATATTATTCCTACTGTTGGGTGATGAGCTGTTGTTTCTTTAAGAAATTCAGCGGTTTGTTTTATTTTTTCTAACATATAATTCTATTTGAGTGTTAAATGCGTGTTTTTTATTTAAAAATTCTATTCTTATTTCTATACAATAAATTGGAAATTTGTTTAATTCGGGAATGGTTAATAACCTCGAAGCATCTTTTTCCGTTGTTAAGATAATCTTATTTTTACTTTTTATTTTATTAAATTCTGTTTTTATTTTTAGAATGTCTTTTTCTAAAAAAGTATGATGGTCTGGATAAGACAATAAAGATACTTTTTTAGTTTGAGATTTAATGTGTTTTTGCAAAAGTTTTGGTTTTCCTATTCCTGTAATTAACAATACAGCGTAGTTAGATAAGTTGTCGATTGTATTTTTAGAGTCAAATATATTGTAAATACGTCCATATTTTATTGTTGTAAAATAAATGTGTTGAGGTGTATGATAATTTAACTTTGATTTGATGTTTTTTTGCTCAATTTCGGATAAGTTTTTGGGACATTTTGAAACAATTATTGCGTCAGCTCTTTTTATTCCTTTTTTCGACTCTCTAAGATTTCCTGAAGGCATTAAAAAATCGTTGTACAATGGGTAGTTGTAATCCACAATAACTATATTAAATCCTGCTTTAATTGCTCGGTGTTGAAAAGCATCATCTAATAAAATAACCGTTGTGTTTGAATGCTTTTTTAATATTGTTTTAACTCCTAAAACCCTTTTGTTTTCAACTACTACTGTGGTGTTTGGAAATTTGCGTTTGTATTGAGCTGGTTCATCTCCTATTTCTTCAGAAGTGCTTTTTAATGTAGCTTCAATATAATTTTTTGTTTTCCTTCCATAACCTCGACTAAGAATTGCTAATTTATTTTGTTTTTCCAACAAGCGAACGAGATATTCAGTGTGTGGTGTTTTGCCTGTCCCTCCAACGGCTATATTTCCAATACAAATTATAGGTAAGTCAAAGGTGGTCGATTTTTTCAAATCATAATCGTATAGTTTATTTCGTATAGTAGTTACTATGAGGTATAAAACACCAAAAGGGAATAACAATATTTTTCTGAATGTGAACACTTTTGCTAAAGTAATATAATTTGGTTTAAAATTAAAATAGAGGTTGTGCTAAAGAAGGTAGTTCCAATAGCTGTGGTTTTTAGTGATTCTTTTTATTGGCTTTCAATGGCTTTGTTTATAATAAGCGAATCTATATTTACACTCGGTATGTTTTGGAACATCTTATTTTCTTTCAATGCAGGAATTACTGTTTTTGAGAAGGTTAACAGCGGTTGATATAATATCGATTCTTGTTTTGTTTCTATGGGGATTAAGTTTAATTTTTCTTCGTAAGAATTTAAAACTACAAATACAACTCCTATAATTAGACCTAGTTTTAAGACTCCAAATCCAGCTCCAGCCAATTTGTTTACCAACTTGAGTTGAATAAGGTTTATAAATTGTTCTAAGATTTTTCCAAAAACAAAAACACTAGCTACAATAATAATAAAAGTAAGTGTAAATGAAGCTAAAGGAAGGTATTTGTCTTCTACTTTACCTGCTATTATTTCAGCTATATAATCCGAAAAATTTATTCCACCCCAAATTCCTAAACCTAGTGCTATAAGGCTAATGACTTCTATTATTAATCCTTTTTTAAACCCCTTGTAAGCAGCCCAAACAAAAGGAACGAGTATTACTATATCTAGTGTATTCATAATTAGCTTACAATATAAAACGAATAATTGAATCGAATTGATAAGCTTAAAAAATATATAAACACCAATAAGTTAGCTATTTTGGGTGACTAATTTTTTTTCGTCGTACTTTATTTTTAACATCCAAGCTAGCATTATAGCAGAACCTGCAATTACTATTTTAGTTAAGTAAGCTGGATATCCAATTTGAGAAAATATAAAAGGTAAAATAGTTGCCATTGCGATTAAATGTATTGCTTCTATAATTCCAGACCCTTTTTCACCGTCCATAAATAAACCTTGGGCTAGTATAGAAAACAAAATTAATCCAACTAACATAAGTATATGAGGTTGAAAAATAAAATCGTAAGCATTTTCTAAAAATAATCGAGCTTCTTCTATTGAAACAGCTCCGCCTCCTCCTGGTTTTTTTACTATTATTCGAGTTAACCAAAAGAAAAGACCAAAAGAAGTAAGTACATTTATGAGGATGTAAATACTTTTTTCTATGTTGAATAAATTTCTGTATTGAATTCTTTTTCCTTCTTTATCTACTTTATAAACAGGGGGTAGATGAGGTGTGTCGTCTGGTGTATATTCAGGTCCTTTTACAAATACATGGATTTTGTTTTTTAATCCCTTGGTTCTGGAAGCTCTAATAAACATGTTTTTCCAATAATCAAATGTCGCATTAAAAGCATTAGAACTTTCAAATCCACTGGTGATACCAAAGTCAGGTTCTTCTTCTTCGGGCATAAATGTTCCGAATAATTTATCCCAAAATATAAAGATATGAGCATAATTTTTATCCAAATATTTTTCATTTCTAGAATGATGCACTCTGTGATGAGAAGGGGTGGACATAAATATTTCAAATATACCAACTTTATTGATGAATCTAAAATGAGTAAAAAATTGATAAATCCCTAAAAACATTCCTGTTGTAACGATTGTAAGAGGATCGAATCCCATAAATGGCATCCAAATAAAAAATGCTGCTCGGTTTAGTACCGCTACAAAAGAAACTCTAAAAACAGTCGTTACATTCAACTCTTCACTTGAATGGTGAGTAACGTGAGCTGCCCATAAAAAATTTATTTCGTGGCTTAGTCTATGGTGCCAATAAGCTAAAAAATCGGTAGTCAGAAGTGCTAAAAACCAAGTAAATGGATTTGAAGGTATTTTCCAAGGAGCTAAATATTGATAAATATAATTGACAATAAAGAAAAATCCAATAGCGATAAAAATATCAAAAGAACGTTCTATCATTCCACTAGATAAATTGGTAAGCGTGTCTGCTAGTGTATAAACTCGTTTTTTCTTTACTTTGGATAAAAACAATTCTAAAGTAATCATTATAAGAGCGATTACTATTCCAACGGTGAAGATTAATTTTATGGTAGAAAGCATGACTTTTTTTGTATAAATTATGAATTAATAATTTACAAAATTAATCATTCTGCAATAACTAAAGCTGATGCTAATCACTTTTTTTGAGTGAAGCTTTAGGTTTTAATAATTTTTACAACACCTTGATACAATATAAGCATAAAACTAGCCATCAAAAGGTGACTAATGTCGTGATAATTTAGCCATTTACTAACGCTAACTTGATTGTTGTAAATAACGCCTGGTAGGGCAGCGTAAACAATAGCACTTATGACAATTAAGTGTCCTTTGTTTTTGGTTTTAAGGTATAAATAGATTTGCAATGGCAACACAAATAAAACAAAAGTTAAAGTGCTGTTTATTTGAGGTATTTTAAAATTCTGATAATAAACCATTAAAGAAACTAATATAATAAATTGCAAGTAAACTCCATTTTTTAAAATAGAATATAATTTTTTTGAAATTAAATTTTGAGCATCTTTCAATGTTCCTAATTCTATTTGAAGAAATCCTAATGAACTCAAAACCCACCCTATTTTTTTCCAATCGAAGCTAACATAAGCTTGAAGTCCATGCCCAAACCACGCAGCACTAAACATGGAAAAAGCAAAGAATAAATAATAATTTTTATAATGATTAAAACTTTCTGCTTTTCTTCCTTTATAGTTTTTTAATTGAAAATAAAGAAACAAGCAAACCACTGAAGTCAATAAATCAGTAAGGGTTGTAATTGGTTCTCGCCATTCAAAATTACCAATCCATAAGGTTGGATTTAAAATAGAGTCTTCAATTGAAATAATTTTAAACATATCGCAAAGTTAATAATTTTATAAAGAATCTTATAGTGTCACAAGCTGATAAAACTAAAAAAAGAGTAAATTTGACTACAAATAACAACTAAAATGGCAGACGAAGAGGTACAATTAGAAGGAGGAACATACGAAATTATAAAAAGTCGATTATCTCAGTATGGTAAAGAACTGCAAGAAAAACTATCTGTTTTAAATGAAGAACGAAAAGATGTTTTTGGAGCAATAGAAACTACTTTACTTACAACCGAACGTATAACAACCGAAAACAATTGTCTTCCTCGAGATATTATTCCTGTTGGAGAACAGTTTATTTTTGGTTACAACGTTCATATTGGTCTTCGTACTGAAGTGAATATAAGCGATGTCTTTAGTGTTTACAAATACGAAAACCACAATTTTAAACCCGTCAATTACGACTTAATTCACAGCGAAAACTTTAATAAAGATTTTAGTGATTTATATAAATATTACAAAGACGCTAAATTTATAAAGTTTGTAAAGCAAGGTCCTTTTTTGTTTTTTGTTTTTCAAATAGGAAAATCCATTTCCGATACCAAAGCATTTAAATGGGGGTTAAAAGATAATAAGCTAACCTATGTAGATAACCGTTCCGAACACGAAATAAAATCGCCTGCTCAACACGAATTTACTTGGATAAAAACAACAAGAGACCAACATGTAAGTGGTGAACATCCTCATATCTCTATCGAAGATATTGTTTCTGTAGAAACAGTAGGAGGAGATTTAACAATAAAAATAGAAGACAATACTAAGACGGGTAAAGGGATTTATGCTGAATCCGTAGAAAATAAAGATCAAACCCTAGATGATGCCACTATATATTATGCCGTTATAGGAAATTTAGTTGTATTAAAAATATTACCTTACCAAGAAAATGATTATCGATACATTGTTTACAATAACAAAATAAAAACAGCTACCCGTATAGATGCTTTAGAAAAATCAGGAGTACTTTTACCGGAAAATCATGGTCTTATTTTTTCAAAAGGTTATTATTTGCAATCTGGCGAGTATAAATTGTTTGATAATCAGTTAGAAAACATGGTGTTTGAAAGACGTATTTCGTCACCAAATGGAGAAGACTATCTCTATGTTTTTTACAACGAAATTTCAGGGACTTACATTTTATTGAGTTACAATATTATAGAACAACAAGTCGATATTCCAATCATTTGTAACGGATATTCTATTTTTGAGAATGGAGAAATGTGTTTTTTCAAAAGTGAAGAAGAACAAAAGAAACACCACGCCATTCAAATTTGGCAAACTCCTTTTTTAGATCATAGTTTTCAACCAGAACAAAAAAACGATTCCGAATTACAAAAAATCGGAAACAAAGATATTGTAAAAGCAATGTCAGAATGTAACGAGGTCATTCGATTAATCAATAAGGAAGATTCTTACGCAAACCTTTACCACGATATTGTTAGAGAAACTAACGATGTTTTAGATACTTATCATTGGGTTAATAAATTAGACGTAACCAGTTTGCACAAACCTTTAATTGCAATAAAAGAATCGGCAATATCGGCAATTGATGAGTTCGATAAGGTTGTAAAAATAAAGCAACACACCCGAGAAGAAACCGAAAAGACACAAGAAATAGTAACACTATTGTTACGCTCAATAAAGATTAAGAATTTTGATTTAATCGATCACTTTGTTGAAGTACTTGGCGAAATTAGAGGGGTGAGAGGGCGTATAATTCAACTCAAGGAGTTGCGTTACATCGATTTAGAATTGGTAAAAGAATTAGATCAAAAAATAGCCGACAATCAAGAGTCTATTTCTCAACGATGCGTTCAGTTTTTATTGGACGATAAAGCATTATCTCCTTACATTCAAAAAGTAAAAGATTTAAATACTTCGATTGACGATTTAACGAAAGTTGTAGAGGCAAATGAATTGGAAGAAAAAGTAAAGACGGTTTCTTCTGAGTTAGAATTACTAATCGAAATAGTAAGTAATTTAAAAATAGAAGACGCAACACAAACCACCAAAATTATAGATGCTATTTCTGATATTTACGCTCAGTTTAACCAAATTAACTCGGCATTAAAAAAGAAAAGAAAAGCATTATTAAGTAAAGAAGGTCAAGCGGAGTTTAATAGTCAAATCAAACTAATTAGCCAAAGTATAGTCAACTATTTAGACGTTTCAGAATCTCCAGAAAAATGTGATGAGTACTTAACTAAACTAATGGTTCAGTTAGAGGAGTTGGAAGGTAAATTTGCCGAATTTGATGAGTACATTGCTTTAATAATCGAAAAAAGAGAAGAAATATACAATGCCTTTGAATCGAAGAAAATAGCCTTGATTGAAAAAAGAAACAAACGAGCAAATACTCTTTATCAATCGGCAGAGCGAATCTTAAAAGGAATTAAAAATAGAGTTTCTAGTTTTGAAACACCCGTAGAAATCAATGGGTATTTGGCTTCGGATATTATGGTCGAAAAAATCCGTGATTTAGTTAGTCAATTAATCGATTTAAAAGATGTAGTAAAGGCAGATAACATTCAAAGTAAATTCAAAACCTTAAAAGAAGATGCGCTTCGTCAACTAAAAGACAAAACAGAGTTGTTTGTTGGAGGTAAAGACATTATAAAAATGGGGAAACATCAATTTTTGGTCAATACCCAACCATTGGATTTAACCATTGTTCTAAAGAATGAAGAGATGTATTTTCACCTCACAGGGACAAACTATTTTGAACCAATCACCAACCCCTCTTTTCTAAAAACAAGAAGTGTCTGGAATCAAACTTATGTTTCCGAAAACAAATTTATTTACCGTTCCGAGTATTTGGCATATCAAATAATGCAACAGTTAGCTCAAAAAGAACCAATGTCTAATAGTCAGTTCTTAAACCTAACAGACAAAGAGCAGTTGAAGTTTATTCAACAATTTATGACCAATAAATACGAAGAAGCTTATGCAAAAGGAATACACGATGTAGATGCGCACAAGATTTTAAAAACAGCTTTAACAATCGCTAAACACGCCGATTTGCTAATTTACAATAGTTTAGATAGAGCTTGTGCCAAATTCTTTTGGGAAAAATACATTCCATTAGAAAGAAAAGAAGAATTAAATGCACAACTAAAAGCATCGGGAATTATATTAAAACTGTTTCCAGAAACAAGCGAGTTCAACCAAATTAAAAGTAATTTAGAACTAGAGGTAAAAAACTTTATTACAACTACAAAATTGTATTCAAACGCTAGCATAACGCAAGTTGCAAGCTATTTGTTTAAAGAAGTAAGTCGAGACAATCAATTTATATTAAGTCAAGAAGCTATTGAACTTTATGATAGTTTCAATAATTATTTAGTAAAAGTAAAAGGACAAAAAATATTTAAAGATTCACTTATTTCATTAGAAGATAATGCTGTTTCACAAGTCTTATTAATGCAGAATTGGCTCAATTCATTTTTAGAATCAAACAATCAAAATAGACACTTAAAACCATTTGTAGCAGAACTTGCAGTTTCAATCATTAGCTCAACAAAAGAAAAACCTAAGGTTATAAAAGTAAAAACTAGTCAGTTAATCGAAAAGTTTGCAGGAAACCACCCAAAAATAGAAGGTAAATATACCTTTGATTACAATAAATTCATTAAGGAATTAAAAGCATTTTCAGACATAAACGTACCCGAATTTACAGCTTACCAAAAGCTAAAAAAACAAATTATTCATTCCTTTAAAGAAGAATTGAGGTTAAACGAGTTTCAAGCAAAAGTAATGACTTCGTTTGTTCGTAATAAGCTAATCGATGAGGTTTATTTTCCATTAATCGGAAACAATTTAGCCAAGCAAATGGGGACAGCAGGTGAAAATAAACGAACTGATTTAATGGGGCTTTTGTTGCTTATTTCTCCTCCAGGTTATGGAAAAACAACCCTCATGGAATACATTGCCAATCGTTTGGGGTTGGTTTTTATGAAAATAAACGGACCTACAATCGGACATCACGTTACTTCGTTAGATCCTTCCGAAGCTCCAAATGCCAGTGCTAGAGAAGAAATAGAAAAATTGAATCTCGCTTTCGAAATGGGCGACAATGTAATGATTTACTTAGACGATATTCAACATTGCAATCCAGAATTGTTACAAAAATTCATTTCACTTTGCGATGCACAACGAAAAATAGAAGGCGTTTACAAAGGGAAAAGTAAAACCTACGATTTGAGAGGTAGAAAAGTAGCAATTGTAATGGCGGGAAACCCCTATACCGAAAGTGGCGATAAATTTCAAATTCCCGATATGCTTTCCAATCGAGCCGATATTTACAACCTTGGAGACATTACAGGGGGTAAAGAAGACGTTTTTGAATTGAGCTATATCGAAAATAGTTTAACCTCTAATTCAGTACTTCAACGCTTGGTAGGAAAAAGTTTTAAAGACGTTTACAGCATGATAAAAATTGCCGAAACAGGAAGTCAAGAAGGAGTTGAATTTGAAGCCAATCATTCGGGACAAGAAATAAACGAATACGTCGCACTTCTTGAGAAAGTATTAGTTGTTCGAAACACCCTAACAAAGGTAAATGCTCAATACATTCATTCAGCAGGGCAGGACGAAAAATACCGAACCGAACCTCAATTCAAATTGCAAGGTTCGTATAGAGATATGAATAAAATTGTAGAAAAACTCGTTCCCATTATGAACAAAAAAGAACTGCAAACAATCATTCTATCGCATTACGAAAACGAATCTCAAACCCTTACCACAGGAGCAGAAGCAAACATGCTAAAATTTAAAGAATTGCAAGGAATTTTGTCCGAACAAGAAGCCAAACGTTGGCAAGAAATAAAAGAAAAATACCAAAAAGCCCAAAAAATGAAAGGGTTAGGAGAAAACAATCAAACGGCACAGGTTTTGTTGCAAATGGAAGAAATAACCCAAGGGCTGAAAGGGATAGCAGGAGTAATTAGTAACTTAGATAATCCAGAAACATAAGAAGGGCGTTCCGAATCGGACGAGCTATCCACTTGTAGTTTTTGTTTTTTTCATAAGTTATACTAAGCCAAAAAGGAGCTCATAAAATCGCTCTTTTTAGCAAAGTATAACTAATAAAAAACACAAAAAGCTAACGTTTCTATCTCTAACGCAAGAAAAACAATTAAAGAAAATAAAATGAATATAAAACCAAATTTAAGATTTAGAATCTATATCTCCATGTTGGCTTTAATAGTTATATCTTTAATTATTATAGGTACAACAACTGCCTATTTTTTCAAAATACAAAACGAAGCATACCATTTAGGAAGGTTAGAAAGAAAAGAAAATACAATTATAGTATCGTTAAAATATTTCTTACAAGATTTTTCTGTTGCCGAAAACACAGACGTAGTGAGTCGAGAATTTGAAAAAAAAATAAAAGAATTGGCAGATGTCAATCATGTTATTTTAAATGTATTTAATACCAAAGGAGAAATACTTATGGCAAGTAATTTCGATTACGATGACCCTAATTATTTCGAAAAGAAAATACCTGCACCAATTCTAAAGAAAATACAAAACGCTAAAGAACCTAAAGTATTTGAAGAAGGTAAAAATAAAATTTCATCTTATTCTTATATATACGATGATAAAGGTAATAAAATTGCAATTGTAAATATCCCTTACAACACAAAAGAAATGCCTGTAAAAGATGATTTTGCACTATTTATGAAAACACTTATAAAAGTTTTTATATTCTTATTGATAGGAGCAAGTCTTATTGCTTTTTTCTTATCCAATTATATTACCAAATCCATGCATATAATAGCCGATAAAATGCGAGCAGTAAGCATTGACAAAAAAAACACACCTTTAGAATGGAAAGCCAACGATGAAATAGGAATGCTTGTAAATGAATACAATAACATGATTTCTCAATTGGAAGAAAGTGCAAAAAAATTAGCGAAAAACGAGAGAGAATTAGCTTGGCGTGAAATGGCAAAGCAAGTGGCTCATGAAATAAAAAATCCACTAACTCCAATGAAGTTAAGTGTACAACATTTAGAAAGAGCTTTATTGCCCGACGACCCAAATTATAAAGAAAAATTATCTCGGTTTTCAGAAAAAATGGTACAGCAAATCGATACTTTAACTTCCATCGCCAATGAGTTTTCTAATTTCGCAAAAATGCCTAAAGCCAAAATGCAGGAAATAGAATTGATTAAAATTATTTCGAGTACAATAGAACTATTCAAAGAAACTCAAAATGTTTCAATTTTTTTCTTCCATAAAAATATAAGAGAAGCTTTTATTCATGGAGATGCAGAGCAGTTGACACGTGTGTTTAATAATTTAATCAAAAATGCGATACAAGCAATACCTGATGATGTAGCAGGAAGAATAGAAGTGATTGTAAGACAAACAATGCATCAATTCAAAATAGAAATAAAAGATAACGGAATAGGAATACCAGACAAGTTATCTCAAAAAATATTTGTACCAAATTTCACCACAAAATCGACAGGCACAGGATTAGGGTTGGCAATGGTCAAGCAAATTATAGAAATACATCACGGAGAAGTGTATTTTGAGACAAAAACAGGTTTAGGGACATCGTTTTTTGTTATATTTAACAAATAGTTTAATAAAGCTTAGTCTTTATTTTGTTTATCTATTTAAAACTTTATTTTGTTTGTTGGAAGTAGGGTTTACTACTGTTGTCGAGGTAGTTAAGTTTAGTTTTTTTTCTTATTTTTTTGTTAAAATAAATAGAAATCAGATGAAAATCATTTGTTGATGTGAAAAAAAAGAGCACTTTTGTCGTCTTATTAAATAATTTAAGTATGACAAAAAAATGGAACAGAGTTTTAATACTAGGGATTAGTTTTTTAGCAATTAATTATTCTCATGCTCAATATTCCTGTGGCGAAATATATGCCATTAATAACAATACCAATCAAGTTGTAACAATTAATCCTACAACAGGAGCAACAACCAGTACTGTCTATACCTTGCCGTTTTCTTCATCTAGCATTGGAGTAAATGGAGTTACAGGAGAAATAGTAACCATTGATATTACGACTAATGCATCGCCAAACATGCATGTTTATAATCCAGGAAATGGAGCTCAAACTAATTACACAGGAATGCCCGATCCAGGAAACGATGCCTACAATAGAATGGCGTTTGTTCCTAATAGTGAAGTTTCTTATGTATTTAATTTGAAAAACAATTTTTTTGCAAGATTAGATTTTACAGGTTCTTCAGCTACAGTTGCAACACTTACTGCTGTTACGCCTCCGCCAATTTCACCTAACGATTATATTGGAGGAGATTTGGTAATGGTAAATGCTTCTTTTGGTTACTTAATGACTTCTGGTTTTGCTACAGGAGTAAAACATTTTTATCGTTTTACAGTTTCTGGAAATACATTAACATTTACAGAAATAGGAACAACAAATATAGCAGGGTCGTGTTCTAGTTTATGTTTTGATCCTAACGGTTCAGGTAATTTACTTATGAATAGTGGCTCAGGTTTCTATTCTTTTAATCCAACATTAGTTAATGGAACTTTTTATCCTAGTTTTATTGGTAATTCATTTGGTAGTTATGTTGTTTCAGATTTTGCGACCGTACCATATTGTATTTTAGATTCCGATTTAGACGGTGTTGTAGATAATTTAGACCCAGACGATGATAACGATGGGATTTTAGATTCTTTTGAAGATATGAATCTCGATAATGACAACGACCCTTCAACTAATGCAACCGATACCGACCACGATGGAGTACCTGATTATTTAGATTTAGATTCAGACAACGATGGAATAGCCGATGTAATAGAAGCAGGAGGTACAGACCCAGATGGAGATGGGATAATAGGTGCAGGAACAATCACCGATGCAGACGAAGATGGTCTTGCAGATGTAGTCGATGCATCGGAAGGAGGGCAATTATTACCAACTCCCGATACCGATCACGATGGAATAGAAGATTTATATGATTTAGATTCTGATAATGATGGGATTACAGATATAGAAGAAGCAGGAGGAGTCGATTTAAACAACGATGGGCAGGTCGATTATAATACACCTGGAAATCCATTAACGATGTCGGATGGAGACAACGATGGATTTGCAAATGTAGTAGATACCGACAACGGAGGTGTAAACTTACCGAATCTAGATACCGATCACGATGGATTACCTAACGTATTAGATTTAGATTCAGACAATGATGGAATTACAGACGTTATAGAAGCAGGAGGAACCGACCCTGATAACAATGGTCAAATTGGAACAGGGACAGGAACTTCAATTCCAGATTCCGACAATGACGGACTTTCTAATCTAGTTGATTTAAATAATAACGGAACGCCACTAAATCCACCAAATTCTGATAATGATATTTATCCTAATTATTTAGATATTGATGCCGACAATGACGGAATAGTAGATAATATGGAGTCTCAATCTACCACAGGTTATCTTGCTCCATCAGGACAAGACACCGATAATGATGGGATAGACAACAACTACGATAATATAAATGGTTTTGGAGGAGCAGGAACAAATCCTTATAATAACGACGGAACAGATAATCCAGATTATACAGATTTAGATTCAGATAACGATGGTGATTCAGATTTGCTAGAAGGTTGGGATACGAATAATAATGGAACAGCAAATACAACGCCATCAGGACAAGACACCGATAATGATGGAATAGATAATAACTTTGACAACACATTCTTAAATAATTCAAATGGAAATAGTGGGGTGAACGCTTCAAATGGAGGTTCTACACCAAATATATTTCCAAATTTAGACAACAATGGGACTTCTGAATTAGATTGGAGAGAACCTTTAGTTATTCCTAATTTACCAGATAATGATCCCGATGGTATTGCCGATGTAAATGACCCAGATGATGATAATGACGGTATTTTAGATGTAGATGAAGATTTGAATGCTGATGGAGATTTTGACCCAAATACCAATCCAACCGATAGTGATTTAGATGGTATTCCAAATATATTTGATTTAGATTCTGACAATGATGGTATTGCAGATGTTGTAGAAGCTAGTAATCCAGGAACAAACCCCGATCCTGATGGAAATGGAATAATAGGAGTAGGAGCTACTCCAACCGATACAGATAATGATGGTGTGCCAGATTTAGTTGATCCAAACAATGGAGGAACACCATTACCAAACCCAAATTCGGACGGAGATAGTTTCGATAACTTTTTAGATATTGATGCCGACAATGATGGTATAGTAGATATCATAGAAGCTCAAACAACAACAGGTTACCGAGCTCCAACAGGTGTTGATAATAATCAAAATGGTTGGGACGATAGTTTTGAAGGTAATAATGTCATTACACCTGTAAATACAGATAATACTGATTCTCCAGATTACATTGATTTCGATTCAGATAATGATGGAATATTAGATCTTTTAGAAGGTTGGGATACCAATAATAATGGTACTGCAAATGTTTCTCCAACAGGATTAGACAATGATAATGACGGATTAGACAATGCTTATGACAATACACCTTTAACGGTTGGAAGTTCTGCAAGTGGAGCAAACGAAACCAATAATCATTCAACACCAAATACTTTCCCCGATTGGGCAAATAATACGACTCCAGAAAGAGATTGGAGAGAAAGTGGATTGCCAATAGATAACGATAATGACGACGACGGAATTACAAACGATTTAGATCCAGACGATGACAATGATGGAATCCTAGATGTAGATGAAGACTTGAATTTAGATGGAGATAACGACCCTAACACCAATCCAACCGATAGCGATTTGGATGGTATTCCAAATATATTTGATTTAGATTCTGACAACGATGGAATATCTGACGTAGTAGAAGGAAGCGCACCTGGTTCTAACCCCGATCCCGATGGAGATGGGATAATAGGAACAGGAATACCTGCCGATAGTGATCACGATGGATTAGCCGATTTAGTAGATACAGACAGTAATGGATTTCCATTGCCATTGCCAAATACCGATGGGCTAGGAGGCTATAATTTTTTAGATATTGATTCCGATAACGATGGAATCGTAGATGTTATTGAAGCTCAAACAACAGCAGGATATCACGCTCCAACAGGTGTCGATAATAATAACAATGGTTGGGATGATAGCTACGAAGGTGTTAATGCGATCACCCCAACAAACACTGATAATTCAGATAATCCAGATTATATGGATTTAGATTCTGATAATGATGGAGATTCTGATCGATTAGAAGGTTGGGATACCAATAATAATGGAACACCAAATATAAACTTTAGTGGTTTTGATAGTGACAACGATGGACTAGACAATGCTTATGATAACACAAACCTTACAGGTGCTACAACAACAGGAGCAAATGCAACAAATGGTTATTCTACACCAAATAACTTTCCCGATTTAGACGATGCTACTACACCAGAAAGAGATTGGAGAGAGCCAAACGCATTACCAGACAATGACCACGATGGAATAGATAATGTAAATGATCCCGATGATGATAATGATGGAATATTAGATGTTGACGAAGACGATAATTTGGATAATGATAACGATCCAACAACTAATCCTACTGATAGTGATCACGATGGTATTCCAAACATATTTGATTTAGATTCAGACAACGATGGACTTGCAGACGTTATAGAAGCAGGAGGAGTAGATCCAGATGGTGACGGAGTTATTGGTACAGGAATACCAGTAGATACTGACCACGATGGAGTTCCTGACATTACAGATACTTACAATTCAGGACAACCTGTTGGAGAAATTACAAACGGAACACCATTAGAAAATCCAGATACAGATCATGATGGAATTAACAATGTAAACGATATCGATGCCGATAACGATGGAATAGTGGATAATATAGAAGCTCAACCATCAGACAATTATATAGCTCCTTCTGGAAACGATGTCAATCAAAACGGATGGGACGACATTTACGAAGGAACGAATACAATAGATCCTGTCAATACCGATGGAGAAGATAATCCCGATTATACAGATTTAGACTCAGATAACGACGGAGATTTAGATGCATTGGAAGGTTGGGATACCGACAACGATGGTGTCGCAGATACTACTCCAATAGGAATTGATAGTGATAATGATGGATTAGATGATGCTTATGATAGAATTGGATTAAATGGATTAACAGGGACTTCAGGAGTTAATGCCACCAATGGAGGAACAACACCATCGTCTTTTCCTAATTTAGATGTTGACACAACCGACGAATTAGATTGGAGAGAAATAGGAGGAGGAGCAATAGATTTAACAATTCCTCAAGCATTTTCACCAAACGAAGACGGTCGTAACGATAAATTTGAAATATTAGAACTTCCAAATTATCCTAAAAATACAATGGTAATTATGAACCGATGGGGAAATAAAGTCTATGAAACAGAAAAATATCATGAAAATCCATGGGATGGAAAAAATAGTTTTGGGATAACTACAGGAAGTGAAGATTTACCAACAGGAACTTACTTCTATATTTTAGAAGTAGAAATGAACGAAAAAACAGAAATTTTTAAAGGATATATATATTTATCAGAATAAATAAAACAATGAAAAGAGTTATAACTTTTATAATATTTGCAGGTCTAAGTCTTGCAGGTATAGCACAACAAGAAGCTATGTTTACCCATTACGCTTTCAATACTTTAGCTATTAACCCAGGTTATGCGGGGAGTAGAGACGCACTAACCATTACAGGTTTACACCGAAGTCAGTGGGTTGGGTTTGCTGGAGCTCCAACTACTCAAACCTTAACTTTGCATACCCCTCTAATGGGCGACCAAATAGGAGTAGGGTTGAGTGTGCTTAACGACCAAATAGGACCTATGAAATCAACTGCCATAAATGGTGATTTTGCTTACAAACTCAAAATTAATTCAAAAGCAAAATTAGCCTTTGGTTTAAAAGGAGGTGTAAACCTTGTTCAAGCAAACCTTACCAATTTAAGTGTAAACGACGAACAAGACAATTCATTTACAAGTAATATAAAAAGTAGTGCATTACCCAATTTTGGATTTGGACTTTATTATTATACGACCAAATGGTATGCGGGAATTTCAACTCCTAAATTATTAAAAAATAAGTTTCAATCGAGTAATAATAACGTAGAAATAGGCGTAGAAAAAAGACATTTATATGTAATCGGAGGATTAATGTTGAATTTAAACGCAGACGAAACCTTAAAATTTAGACCAACAACCCTAATTAAAATTACTGAAGCAGCCCCAGCAGAATTAGACTTAACAGGAATGCTTGTAATACAAGATAAGCTAGAACTAGGAGCAATGTTTAGAACAGGAGATGCTGTAGGAGTATTATTAGGGTATAATTTTACACCACAATTAAGGTTAGGCTATTCTTTTGATTGGTCATTTGTAAACAACACAGCAAAATACAACAACGGATCTCACGAAGTAATGTTGCGTTACGATTTTATATACGGAGACAAAGAAAGAGTTAAATCACCACGATACTTTTAAATTATACAAATAATATTAGGGCGCTTAAACGGGCTATTCGCTTGTAGTTTTTATTTTTAAAACCGTTAATCTAAGCCAAAAAGGAGCTCATAAAATCGCTCTTTTCGACCGAGATTAAACAAGTTTTAAAAACTAAAAAGCTACCACTACTATCCCTAGCGCATCAAATAACAATAGGAAAATATAAAATAGAATAAAATGAAAAAGTTAATCTTATTAATCACCTTTAGTTTAGCCATTTTAATGGTTTTTGGACAAAGAAGCACAAAAGAAATTAAAGCAGACAAACTCTTTAAAGCCTTTTCTTATAGCAAAGCCATTAAACGATTTTCAGGTGTTAAAAATTTAAGCATAGAAGGAAAAAGGCAACTAGCAGAAAGCTACGTAAAAGTCAATAACTATGAAGAAGCTGAAAATGCATACGCCAATTTAATGCAAACAAATGTTGCAACAGCAGAAGATTTATTCAACTATGCATCAGTATTACGTCACAACGGAAAATATGTAGATAGTGACAATTGGATGAAAAAATTTAAAGAAAAAGCACCCAATGATTTAAGAGCAAAAGACTATGTAAGCAAAGCATCTCAATTAGCAAAACTACAAAAAGACGAAGGAAGGTACAACATTACTCATTTAGATATCAATACCGAAAATCAAGATTTTGGAACAGCATATTATTTAGATAAAATTGTTTTTGCAAGTACACGTTCTAAACTCAAAAGCATAAAAAGAACTTACAATTGGAACAACCTTCCATTCTTAGACTTATATGTTGCAGACACAGATACAAAACAATTGAGTAACGTAAAACCATTAAAAAAACAATTGAACGCCAAAATGCACGAAGGACCAGCTTCATTTACCAAAGATGGGAAAACAATGGCATTTACACGCAACAATTATGAAGACAAAAGCTCAAAAGAAACCATTAATTTAGAAATATTTTTTTCCAATAAAAATGACGAAGGAGAATGGTCAGAGCCAAAAGCCTTTAAACTCAATAACAAAGAATATTCAGTAGGTCACCCTCATTTATCGGCAGACGGAAATACAATGTTTTTTGTAAGTGATATGCCAGGAGGAATAGGAGGAACAGATATTTATCGAATTACAAAAATAGATGATAATTTGTGGGGAGAACCAGAAAACCTTACCGAAATTAATACCGAAGGAAATGAAATGTTTCCTTTCTATCACGAAGCTCAAAAAGTCTTATTTTTTGCAAGTAACGGACATTTGGGGCTTGGGGGATTAGACGTATTCTTATCGCCAGAAGTTGGAGGGTTTGGAGAAGTAATAAATGCAGGAACTCCATTAAACACACGTTTCGATGATTTTGCTTTGATAGTTGATGAAAATATGAAAAAAGGATATTTTTCTTCAAACAGAGAAACAGGAAAAGGAGACGATGATATTTATTCATTTGAATTTTTAAAACCTTTTACTTTCTGTAAAAAAATTGAAGGAGTAACAAAAGATACTAAAGGCAATATTTTAGCCAATACAACGGTAAATCTATACGACAGCAAAGGGGATGTAATAGAAACCGTTACAACATCGGAAGATGGAGCATTTAGCTTTTGTGTAGAAGAAAATAAAGTTTACAAGCTTGATGGTAAAAAAGAAAAATACTTTGATGGTAAAAATATAGCAGATACCGATACCGAAAAAGAAGTTATTGTCGCAGATTTAATTTTAACAAAAGACCCAGGATTGTCGCTATTATGTCAAGTTAATGACAAGAAAACAGGAGCGCCAATTGAAGGTGTAAGCGTTAAACTTACGAACAATATTAAAGGTAAAACAGAAAATATAGAAACTTCTAAAAATGGAGACTTTATGCGTCCATTATCAGAAAATAAATTAAATGATAGAATAAGTTATAATTTGGTGTTTGAAAAAGACGGGTATATGTCAAAAACAATAACCTACAATCAATTACTTGATCATGAAGGTCAATACAAAATAATAGAAACATTGGATAAAATAGATGTTGGAATGGACTTGAGTAAATTCATTGAAATAAATCCAATTTATTTTGATTACAATAAATATTATATTAGAGATGATGCCGCTATTGAATTAGATAAAATTGTAAAAGTCATGAACGAAAACCCAGGAATGTATGTAGAATTAGGGTCTCATACCGATTGTAGAGGTAGTGAAAAATACAATACAAAATTATCTGACCGTAGAGCTAAAGCTTCAGCAAAATATATTGCAGCAAAAATTTCTAAACCAGAACGAATTTACGGTAAAGGATATGGAGAAACTATGTTGATAAATCATTGTGCTTGTGAGGGTAGAGTTAAATCTAAATGTAGTGACGAAGAACATCAAGCTAACAGACGTACTGAATTTAGAATTACAAAAATTGATAGTAACATTAAAGTTAAAAACAATAGCCCTCAATCATTTGAAAAATAATGATATTTTAATGAAAATACTTGAATTAAAAATCCCTTTGTTAGCAATAACAAAGGGATTTTTTTGTAAATTATGATAAAAAAGATTCGATTATTTAAATACTTTCTTAATTTTATTAAATCATGTTAAAAATAGTAATCTTTTTATTGGTTTCATTTCTTTTTTTCTTTGCTTCTGCACAAGAATTATCGCCCAAGGAAGAAAATGGAAAGTGGGGTTTTGTAAATGGTAATTCAGAATGGATTATAAAACCACAATACGCTAGTGTATCTTCTTTTAGTGACAATCTTTCTTGCGTGAGCAAAAAAGGAAAATGGGGATACATTAATAAAGTAGGAAAACTAATCATTCCTTTTCAATATTCTCAAGCAAAACCATTTGTAAATGGATATGCGGCAGTGCGTTCTCCCAAAGTTTTACCAGGGAATACCCGTGAGAATAACAATCAATTTAAATGGGGTTTTATAAATACTAATGGCGATTTAGTGGTCGATTATTTATTTAAGAATGTTAAAGAATTTGATAGCGAAGGACGATGTTTAGTCAGTCTTTTTAATATGAAGACGAATGAATTGTTTTGGATTAACAAAGAAGGAAAAGCTGTTTCTCCTCCATTTATTAAAAAAGAAAAAAGAAACAATACTTATTTTATAACCAATGAACGTAAAGATGGGAAAAAAGTATATCGATATATAAAACCATCAGGAGAAAGTATAACAAATTGGTATTTAAATGACTTTAAGCTAACAGATACATTGATTAAAGTTTGGTTGCCTACCAAGAATGACAATGACACGTTACAAGAATTAGCTTATGGAGGCAATTCTCGTAAAAAAGTATGTGCTTTTATAGATAGTAATGGAAAAGTATTAACAGATTGGTATTCTGAAATTAAAGTATTTAGAAAAGGATATGCCGCTGTTCGTAAAAATTATTTATATGGCTTTATCAATGACGATTTTAAATTGGTAACTCCTCCAACTTATCGAGAAGTTGTTTACCTAAAAAACGACACTTATAAAGCTCAAATACAGTTTGGTCAGACTGTACTTTTGTCAATCTCTGGAGCTAGAAAAAGCAATATTTGTTTTGATTTTGAAAATTATTCAGAAGATTTATTGCTAGGTTTACATCAACTAAAATCAAAAGAAAAAACAGAATTAAGATATGCTATTTTTAATTTAGAAGGAAAACAAAAATCAAGTTGGTACAATAAAATACATCAATTAAGTAACGGAATAGCCAGAGTTGAAGAAATTAAATTTAACTACAAAAATAATCAAGATGTAAAATCGGATAGTTATTACAATTCTGTTAAAATTTCGACAGGGGAATTAATTACCAACTGGAGAATATCTTCCGAAGTTAAATGGGAGGCTAAATCAAATAAAACAGATAGTATTTTGACTTATCTATACTTATCTACTCCAATTATTAACCTTAATTTGAATTATTTTAACACTGTTTTTATCAAAGAGTTTGTTTGGGATAAAAAAAATGAAATCTATCTGTTTTTCAGGGGGAGATTTTCATAATGGAATGGCGTTAGTTACTAAAACCATTTCTGAAATAAAACAAAATAAATTTGGAGTTGATTTTACTATTGACAAAGTTTTGTATGGTTATATTGATTGGTATGGAGATTTGGTTGTTTCCTATAAATATAAAGAAGCAGCTGGGTTTAGAAATGGTTATGCGGTTGTCGGTAATGGAGAATCTTACGGAGTTATAAACCGTAGAGGAGGGCAAGCATTACCTTACACCCAAAGGTTGTTAGGGGGGTATGGAAGTGGTTTATTACCTTACCTCAATGATAAAGCTAAATGGGGTTTTATTAATTTGACAGGCAATACGAAAATAACTTCTGATTTCGATGATGTTACTTTATTTTCTTATGGATATGCATCTGTAAAAAAAGGAAGATATTGGGCTTTAATTAATACAACAGGTGAAATAATACTACCTTTCAAATATAGAAAACCGATAGAAATACAATCTAAAAATAAGGTAAAAGTATTAGAAAATGGAATAGGCTATGTAGAATACCTAATTTCTGAGTTATAAACTGTATACTAAATAGACAATGTAAGCCTAATAAATGATTTCTCTTACCTCAAAAAGATTAAAACTTCTTACGATTTCTCTTTTTATATCCATTCTTT
>CAMZKF010000177.1 GCA_947311095.1 uncultured Flavobacteriales bacterium | reverse complement strand
GGTAGACATCCAACGTCCAAGACGAGGATTGTACATTCTAAACGGAGTTGTTAGGCTATTTCCTTTCCCTGCAACCTCATTATCCTGCTCCATTCCGTTCATTCCGTATCTGTAAAATTCTCCTCCATTTCTCCCAGGCATTAACATCCCAAAAGGATAATAGTCGGGGTAAAATTGTATGTTAGAGAGGTAATAATTCATTATTTAAATACTATAATTTTTGAATTATAAATTATATTATTGTCAAGTGATTTCACGATACAAATATAATTTCCATTAGATAAATTAGAAACATCAACGTTTACTGTCTTGCCATTAAAAATAACAGATTTCAATTGCCTTCCACTTAAATCATATAATAAGACGGTTGCTTCTTGCCTATTTTCAAATCGAATATTAAAATTATTTTTAGCAGGGTTAGGATACATTACAACATTAAATTCGTTGTTTTCATTTTCTAAAATAGTTACTTCGTAATCTTTTGCAGAACTAAAAATAGGTCTCATCATCAAAGAACCGTCAAAACTTGTATTGTTCCAATTTGAACCGATATTGTAAAATATTTTATTTTTATTGTTGATATTCTTATCAAATCCAATATTCAATCTATCTGACGAAGATTGTTTCCAACCTACATAATACGTTCCAGAAACGACAAGTTTTTCGGGCAATATATATTCAAAAAAAGCATTGTTTCCTAAATCGTAATGAGGTGTAAAAGTTAAAGGATAATTTGGGTCGTCGGTTGTATATATTATGTTTCCTGGTTGCCCATTGTTGTCGTCCCACACTTGAAGAAAAAACAAACTACTACTAACGTCATTAACCGATGAGACAAAGTGAATCTTTACGGCTCTTAAAGTATCAGAGACACCACTTGGAAGCGTAAATTTATAAGCCAATTCAGCTCCATTGCTTACAAGTCCGTAGGCAGCTTCGGCAGTTCCGTCATCGTAAGCATAATAATTCTGAAAATTTTGATGTTTCATTATGGTATCGTTTACAGTTAATCTTTCGGGAGTTGTATTGGTACTTAATGTATATCGAACATCAAAAACGGCACAAGTATCGGCTAATATTGTATCGAAAAAAAACGTTGAAGGTATATCATAATCCATATCAAAACTAGTTGTTGCCCCTACGTTTCCTGCTGTATTTACATAAGGAATGTTGTCAACTACTGTTGAATTAAAAAGCAAATCTAAGCTTGATGGTTGAATAATTTTTGCTTGATTGAGCGAGTTGTAAGTTTTTACCGACACCGAGGTTTTCAACAATCCATAAGGATCTGTTTCGTAATGAGGCCAAGGCATTGAAGTATAATTTTTAATAAGTGAAGGCGCTGGAAATTGAAATGCCCAATCGTTCATTTCATTATCATTAACGGTTCTAAAATCGTCTAAAATCACATAATCTATATGCCAATGATCGAGGCTACCTGTAAGTGTACCATAGTTTTTAAATCTAAATTTAAAGCCATCTTGTAAATAACGTGATTCGGTAATTGGCACCATTACGACTTGAAAATTAGAGATTGGTTCTCCTTGTTTATGCCAAACAGATTCCCATTGGCTAAATGCTGGAGACCAAAATTCTAAGACTAAAGAATCTTGAGTTTCGGGCTCTTCCCCTATCCCTGTTGTTTGATAAGCAAAACTAAAATAAATAGAATCGGCATCGGTATAATTACCTCCATTAGGCTTGGTATTTAAGTTAATCGCTTTAGAGGTTAAATAATCGGCAATTCCATAAGCAGAAGGCGACGACCAATCGTAAGGATAACCGTTTTGATTCAAACCATCGAAAGTAGCAACACCTATAGACAAAGGATTAACAGGGAATGTATTGTTTCGATAGACAAAATTATCAATCCAAATCATACTCGAATCTTCTGTGGTAGGAGCTACAAAATAGACCGTAGATGAATCTTGATATAAATCGGGAGTTTGTTCAACTAAAATTAAATCGGGAGACGAACCTGTCCACAAAGAATCGTAGTAATTATAAGCTGGCCAAACTTCTGTATTAGTTGTTACAATTTCATAATTATCGATATCAGAAACATCAACATAAGTAGATGCGAATGCCGTTTTTGATACTAAAATAATAGAATCGAAACCTCTACCAGGAACGGTGTCATAGGTATAAGTAAAAGTAGTGTCAATCATATATGAAGTTCCCATAGGTTCTATTACTCCTCCTATGCTGAGGCGATACCAAGTCGTATCAGAAACATTCAAATCGTCTTGTTTGGCATCGTATTTTAGAAATTTATCAGTCGAAAAATCATCAATAATAGGCAAATCTAAGGTGTCGAAACTGTAAACAAAGCTATTGTGAATATCTCCAACCTTGTTTTTGTTTCCTGTCATTAAAGCGTTATTGTACTTTAAGGGCGACAGTTTTTCTTGTGCCAATATCGAAAATAAATTGGGGGTTAGCAATAAAAAAAAGATTGCTATTCTAAAAAATGCGTAATTATTCATATTTATTGAACGATGATTTTTAATTTTTATTATTCATTAGCTGTTGTATCAGCAATTGGCACTCCTTTTTTAGCTATCAAATAAATAGTTGTTCCAGATTGCACCATACTTTCAGGCAGAGAATTAGGGTTGGGATTTTGTAATGTAATCACAAAATTGGCTGAATCTTGAGCGGTTATATTTTCGCCTTCATAATTTATGTCCACAACGAGATTGGAAAGCCCCAATAATTGTCTTGCATTTTCAGCTGTTTTTCCTACTACGTTTTGCAAAGTAACAGGAGCTCCTCCGTTACCACTTCCGTGAACAATTGTAATGGTTTCTCCTTTCAATATTTTTTCTCCTTTTTTCAATTTTCGATTCTTGTATTGAAGTTCTATAACATAATTGTTTTCACTGATTTTTCTTTCAAATCGAGTTTTAAAGCCTAGCATTTCCAATCTAACTTTTGCTATTTTTTTAGACACTCGATAATCGCCCGTCAAATCTGGAATTTCTTTGTATTCTCCAGCTTGCTTGACAATAGTAACGTATATTTTTCGATGTGGTTTTACATACGAAGGGTAAGTTTTACTATTGGGCATAGGATCTTGTCTTATAACTGTTCCTCTAGGAAATTTATCAGAGAAAACAGAATCGTTAATTACCACCTCAACATCATTATCTGCTGCAAATTGCTCAATTTGTTTTACCTCTGTCCCTATAAAATTAGGAACGGGTAATTTTACTCCATGATGCGTGTAAGTATCAAGATATCGTAAGGTAAAATAAGGTATTAAGAATAGAGCCAGTAATGCTAACATCAAATTTATGAGAAACAATTTACTGCCTAAAAATCGAAAAAAAGGTTTTATTTTTTTTCTAAACAACACTATAACAAGAATAAAGACTATGATAATCCCTATTGATAAAAACTTTAACATCTTATATTTTTTTGTATTCAAAACAAAGATATTAATTTGAACTGAACCTTACCTTTATTACGAATTAAAAAAAATAAAAAATATTAGATTAGGTCTATTGTATTTCGAAATGAGCTGCAAGAGATTGTATTCTTTTACGATTAACAGGATATTATAGCTGTAAAAAAAGCCACTTCAAATGAATTGAAGTGGCCTTTTTGTTTTGTATATAGCTTCCGTTTAACGAATTCCGTGCATTTTCTTGATTAAGAATTTACCCATTCCCATTACAATCAATCCTGCTCCAATTGGTATAGCAGTAAAGATTAAGAAAAACGCTGCTAAAGAGTATTCGTCTTGAATATAATCAATCATACCTCCTAACATACCTGCAACTTTATTTGCAATAGCAGAAGAGATGAACCAAATACCAAACATTAAACCTAATAATTTAGGAGGCGATAATTTACTAACATAAGATAGTCCAACAGGTGAAAGTGTTAACTCTCCTAATGTGTGAAGTAAGTACGCTAAAATCAACCAAATCATACTTACCGAAGTTACGCCACTTCCAATTCCCATACTTCCGTAGGCTAATACCCCAAATCCAAGTCCTAGTAATATTAATCCCATTCCAAATTTAACTGGTGCAGATGGGTTGTATTTACTTTCCCAAACTTTAGAAAACACAGGAGCAAACATGATTATAAACAATGAATTTAAAATACCAAACCACGAAGCAGGAACTTCAACTTCATTTTGCTTAATGCTTGTTACCTTTGCTGGTATTTTGGTTTCTACTTTTTTAGCTGTTTCATCATCTAAGTAAATTATTTTTCCTTTTCCATTTACATCTAAAATATAAAATTCTTGATTAACTTCTAAAGGAGCATCTTCTCTCAATACGGTAGTAATTTCTTTTAATTCTTCAACTTTTGTATCTTCATTTACCACCATTTGACTATAAGTAACTTCATAAGCTTTAGTATTAAAATCTTTTTTAATCATCCAACCTACTATTCCCCAAATTACAATAAAACTAAACGATAATAATATCCCTGAAATGGCATATTTTTTCATAGTCGCTTTGTTCAGCAATATCAAAACCCATGTAATTAAAGCTAAAGGAACAACTGTTATAATTGTATTTATAATTGTAAACCAACTAGCAGCACTACCTGTCAATATTCTATCTGTAAAATCTTTTGCAAAAATAGTCATCGACCCTCCTGCTTGTTCAAACGCCATCCAAAAGAAAATGGTAAAAAAGGCTAAAACGCCAATAACCATTAAACGATCTCTTTCTACTTTTTTTGCATCTTTTACACTGTGAATTTCTACGTCTAAATCTTCAACGTCATTCACCATTTCTTCAACTTCTTCTTCTAGTGTTTCTTCAGTGTGCTTAGACGGTACGTTTCCTAAATCACCAAAAATATTTCGAGCAAACCAAAATTGTAACATTCCAATTGCCATAAAAACACCAGCTAATCCAAACCCATAGCTCCAACCTACTTTTTCACCAATGTAACCACAAAGCATAATCCCTAAGAAAGCTCCTGCATTAATCCCCATATAAAATAAGGTATAACCAGCATCTTTTTTCTCTTCGTTACCTTTATAAAGCCCTCCTACAATAGAAGATATGTTTGGTTTAAACATTCCGTTTCCTACAATCAACAATCCAAGTCCCAAATAAAACATTGGTTCAGTTTCAAATGCCATAGAAGCGTGTCCTAGCGTCATTAAAAGTGCTCCTATAATTATTGCTAATTTATATCCTGTAAATTTATCTGCTATTAAACCGCCAAACATAGGGGTTAAATAAACCAAACCAGTATAAGTCCCATACAAGCCTAAAGCTTCTGCATTTGACCATTCCCAACCGCCAATTCCAGCAGAACTGACCAAGAAAAGAACCAATAAAGCTCTCATTCCATAATAACTAAATCGCTCCCACATTTCTGTAAAGAACAATACAAACAACCCTGCTGGGTGTCCCATAACTTGCATTTGGTTATGGAATCCTATTTTTTTTGTATTCATAATTTTTTGTTAATTTTTTTATCAATTTCCGAAAATACTAATTTTTATTTACAAATCAATATTCAATTGACTTTAATAAAAATTCCGATATCTCATTAAGGAAATTTCACTCCTCTATAATTACCTATAGAAATTTTAGGTATATTAGATTCATAAAATTCATTAATTACTCTAATAAATTCGTTTGCCACAACAGCATACCCTCTAGGATTTGGATGTATTCCGTCTAAAGAGAATGTCCCTCCTGCAATGTATTGAGCATTCATGTCTATTCCATCAAAGGTAAACCCAGCTGAAAGCTTATCCATATAGGTAAACATATCGACAACAGGATAGTTATATTTTGCCGCAATGGTTCTAATTACATTATTCAATGCTAATGTATGATTTTTTGCAGCAGTAACCTCATCTACATCTAACACTTCTCCATTTGCAAATGGATTAGACTGAGACCGTCCTACACCAGTAGCAATAGAACCTGAAGCTCCTAATAAAACATAATCTTCAGAGGTTGCTTTTCTTACCGTAGAACCATCGGTTTCGGTTATCCAAATATCGGTATAATTATAATCTGTTTTTAATTTATCAACCGTAAATGTAGTAACATAAGGTATTGAAATTAGATTTGGCAATGTAGCACAAACTCCTTTAGCTCCTAAATCGTGAAAAGCTCTTGTAATTGAATCATATTTATCTGTAAACTCATTAATATCAGATAAAGCATTTAAGTCTAAGCCTATCCCAAAAGCGGTAAAAGGTTTGTTTTCAACACCTCCATTAGCTGCATACCCAAGCACATCGTTATTACCCAGCCAATTGGTGAAAAACGTCGCTTCACTTCCTTTTACATGTTCTAAATAAGCTACAGGAGCATCTCCTCCAGGAAGTAAGGCTGATTCTCCAAAATTCATAAATCGCGCATAAGGATTTCCGTCTTGATTGAGTAATATAGAATGTATCCCACCCAAGATAACAGGGTTAACAGTGTTGTCGGTTGTAGTTAAATTAACACATTGGATTAATTTGATTCCTGCAACTCCTAAGTTGTTGTATTTTTTAGATTTTTCTGCATTCCCCCAATTCCCCCACGAAGCATCCTCTACATAACCATTGGGATCGGTCGGTTTTACAGGTTTTATAGCTCCATTTATTACTTCTAAGTGCATGTATCCAGAACCATTCCCCGTTACAATAGGCTGTAAAAAAGGGTCCATATCTGGCTGAACCATTGCCATTTGTTTGGCTATCATAGAAGGATAAGACATCGATTGACCTTCTTGATAAAGACCTCCATCTTGATATCCCTGTGTCAATGAATTCCCAACAGAAATATAATGTTTAAAGTTTGCATTTCCCGAGGTTCTTTCTCGTGTATCAAATGCTGTTTTTTTGCAACTCGCCATTACCGAAAGTCCAATGGCTGCTATGTATATATAATTTTTCATTATCTTTTATTTTAATAGGGGTTTTTATTATAATTTTACTGTTAAACTAAATCCAACAACATCTACTCCTCTGTTGTACTTAGCCGAAAATCCTGCTGCATCTAACGACGCTTCTCTCGAATATTTTTGAGATAAATAAGAGATATCAAAACTTATTTTTTCTGAAACTTCCATTCCAAAACCTAAAGTTGGAGCCATATGTGTAGCATCTGGCAATTCAGGGCTAACATAACCATCTAAGATTGGAGATTGATCATAATATCCTCCAACTCTGAAACGTAATTTGTTGATTTTGTATTCTAAACCAAAACGATGAGAACTTACATTTTGCCAATTTTTTACCGTTTTAGAATCTGGAGTATCTTCGTTTTTAAAATCAAAAGACAACGTATCGTAGCTAGACCAGTTTGTTTGCGCAAAATCATAAGCAAAAGTTATTTCGCTTTTTTCATTTATCACATATTTAAAAGATAACCCTGCCGTTATTACGCTAGGTAATTTTAGTCCAGACTCAAAAGTCGTAGTACTGGGAAACGTAGTCGCTAATGACGATGGAACTCCAGTAAAAGTAGCTGTCCCTCCGTTTAGACTCAAGTTCATTCCCGACCTATAATCGACTCCTAAACCAAGTTCCATTTTATCATTCTTAATCAATTGAGAAAACGCACCTAAATTAAAACTAAAAGCAGAACCCTTTCCTTCTAACCTTGCTTTTCCATAGTCTGAAGCCTCACTACTAATAGGAATAGCTTTTTCGTAACTAAAATTCCCTCTAGTATAAACAGCTCCTATTCCAATGCTTAATTTTTCGTGTATTTTGTAAGCTACTGTTGGCTGAAACATAAATGTTTTTAAAGCTATATTTTGAACAATATATCGTCCCTGCCAATCATCACTAAAAGAAGAGCTTGAACCAAATTGGTTATTCAACCCAAAACCGACATATAATTTTTCATTAATTTGACCACCATAATAAAAGTGTATTGGTGTAGCCATTTTTGTAGTTTGATCAATGTTATCGTACGCATCCGTCTGTAGTGATATAGACGGAAAAACAAGGTTTGTCCCCAGATTAAATTGATGTCCTTTTATTTGAGTTAGCCCTCCTGGATTAAAAAAAGTAGCCGAAGGACCGTAAGCTAATCCTGTGTATGCTCCTCCCATTCCGATACTTCTTATTCCTTGCAAATTGAGTTGAAATCCGCCAGCAAAAGCACTTAAAGAAGTTAAGAACAGTGCTGAAATTATTGTTTTTTTCATAGTTTTAGTGTGTATTTAGACTTCGAATATAGTTAAAATTAACCAAAGAACAACAGAAGGAATAGTTTTGTTTTAGGGCGAAACCTCTTTTTACAAAAAAAAGAGGTCGGGCTATCCACTATATCTTTTTTATAAAAAAAATAAAAAAGGATGCCGTTCCTATCCCTTTCGCAAGAAAAAAGAGACGTTTTTCATCTATCAATCAGACTGTAAGAATCAAAAAACAACAGATAAAAGATTTAAACACACCTTATACAACATTAAAAACAAATGGATTTTAATGTATTTTTCGATTTTAAACACTCCTTATTTTTCTTCTCAAAAATAAAGTTAAACCTTTACCTACCCAACATTTAAATAAAATCATAACAAAAACTTTTATGTAATTCTAGCAAAGGTTAAACAGTCCAAACCAAATAAAATGCTTCATATATTTCATAAGAAAGACTTATCTTAACAGTTGAATTAAATAGCCCCCCTTGTAACATTCCTTTTTGTTTAAGTTGAAAAGGACAAATAAAAAAATGACTATAAATATTTAAAGAACTATCTCCTACGTGTTTGTAAAGCACCTCTTTTGCACACCAATATAAATGAGCCTTATGAAAACCATCCTCGCCTTTTGATTCTTCTAATTCTTTAGCGCTTAAAAAAGAATACGCTCCTTTTTCAATATTATTTTTTGCGACCTGAATATCGATTCCTACACTCTTACTTGGCGCTATAATTACCGCAACAAAGCCTTTGGTATGCGAAATAGAAATCGATTTATTATCACTTAAAAACGGTTTACCGTGCTTGTCATAGAATACAGTAATTGAAACATCTTGAATTATACTTTGGACAAGAATTCGAGTCGCCAGCCACTCTTTCTTTCTCCTGTCGCCAATTAACCGATTGTAAATCGCAGTATCGTCCGCATTCAAATCAATTAAAGATTCTAGTTCAGACAATGCTTCGTTTATTTCCCAAATTCCGACAATAGAATTACCTCCTATAACTTTATAAACAGGCATATAAAATGTTTTTTATTACAAGATAAGTTTTTATACCTTATACTTTTAGTTAAAATGATTATTTTTGTTCCAACAAACACTTTCTCAAATGAAAATATTTCTATTTATACTTTTATTATCCTTATTATCCTCATGCAAAAATGAAACACCATTTCCAAAACCCAAAAGTTTTTTGAGAGTAGATTTACCCGAACATTCTTATAAAAAATACAGTGATGATTGTAATTTTAAATTTGAAGTTTCTACTTTAGCAAAAGTAATCAACAAACCTAATACACCTAAATCTCAATGTTTTAAAAACATTATCTACCCCAAGTACAATGCTTCAATTTACTGTACTTACGTGGCATTAGACTCAAATCTATTTCCCTACACCGAATATTCAAGAAAACTAGCCTACGAACACACTATAAAAGCAAACGGAATAGAAGAAGTTCAATATATTGACACAACTAAAAAAGTTTATGGTACAAGTTTTAACATTAGAGGAAATGTAGCTTGTAATTACTTGTTTTACCTTACTGATAGTTCGTCCAATTATTTTGCAGGCTCACTGTATTTCGAGAACGTTCCCAATTACGACTCTTTACAACCTGTTTTAGAATACATAGTAAAAGATGTAGAACATTTAATCAATACTTTTGAATGGAAATAAAATAGTTTTTTGTACATTTACTATGTGAAAGATTTTGATAAAAATATCGAAAAAGAAATAAAAATTTGTTGGGAGCAAAGAAATAAAAATTTGAAAGCTTCATTTAATCAAGGGCTTCAAATTTTATTGAAATCAGAACAGGCAAATTACAAGAAAGGAATAGCCGGAGCGTGTAAAATATTAGGTTATTGTTATTGGCGTTTTTCAGATTACACGCAAGCCTTAAGCTATTCTTTACGCTCTATTCAGCTGTATAAATTTCTTGAAGATAAAGTTGGAGAAGCTGACGCTCTAAATAATCTTGGAGCTGTTTATATGTTTCAAAAAGACCATAACAACCGATTAAAATGCAATTTAGAATGCCTTAAAATTAGACAAGAAATAGGACAGACAGAAGAAATAGCCGGCTCATTTAATAACATAGGGGAAACTTACCTAGAAATGGGAGATATTGAAAATGCTATTATTTGGCTAAATAAAGCTATAGAATATAAAGATGCTAGTCCTATAAATTATTCTTGGGCTAATTTTAATTTAGGAAAAATATATTTACTCGATAAAAAAACAGACAAAGCTATTTACTCTTTCAAAAAAGCTTTGGAAATAAGCATCATAATCAATTATGAAGTTTTAATTATCGAAAGCTATCTTGAATTAGCTAAAGTTTATACAGATTCTAAACGTATAGAGAATGCAAAAAACTATGCCAATAAAGCATTGAACTTAGCAAAAAAAATTGGAAGTAAAGAATATTTGTCTCAGGCTTATTATACATTATCTAAAATATATGAAATAAAAAAAAGCTTTAAAGAAGCCTTAAATACCTTCAAAAAATACCACAAAATACACGCTCTCTTATTTAACGAAAAAAAGGCAGAAGAAATAAAAGACATTAATTACCAATATGAATTAAATAAATTGAGTGAAGAAGCTAAAAACGAACGAGAAAAATCTCATGATTTAAAACTAGCCTACGATAAAATTGAAGCACAGAATAACTTAATAGAAATAAAGAATAAAGAATTTATTGATAGCGTTAATTACGCTAAACAAATTCAAAAAGCATTTTTAGCAGAACGTCAGACACTAGAGAACAAAGGTTTTGAATCTTTTTTGATATTTAAACCCAAAGATATTGTTAGTGGCGATTTTTATTGGTCTGGACAATTCGCCCAATATATTTATGTTGTTGTTGGGGATTGCACAGGGCATGGTGTTCCTGGAGGCTTTTTAACAATGTTAGGTATCGCTTATCTAAATGAAATTGTTTCACTTTCTACACTTCCATCGCCGAGTGAAATATTAACTATTCTAAGAGAAAAAATAATAAAAGATATTTCTAGAAATAGTACTCAAAGAGACGGAATGGATATTTCTATTG
>CAMZKF010000176.1 GCA_947311095.1 uncultured Flavobacteriales bacterium | reverse complement strand
GCTAGCAGTAAACATACCTGTTAATACTATCGGAGATAAGTTTATTTTTGTTAATATATTTACTCCTGTCGCTACAGAAAGACTATCAGCACATGAAAGTAAAACATCGTCCGCTATGTCCATTAAAGGTTTATGATTTATTAATGCGTTGGTTTCTTTTTGTAGTAAACCATCGGCTATTTCTATAACAACTACATCGGGATTAACTCTTTCAATTCTTTTTAGTAGTGTGGCTAGAATATCCATTATTTCATCAACAGAATTTAAATAGGTAGAGGGGTATCCACAATAGGAAAAATCAACAGCGGTTTTTGCTCCGCAATCTCGGACAAAACTACAGTCCTTGCTATAAACCGTTCCTGTTAGTTTTATAAAAGCTACGGTTTTTTTATTTTTCATAAATCCTCTACTCAAAAATGCAGCAGTAGTTGTTTTTCCGCTATCCATACTAGCACCTAAGGAAAGGTATATTTTATAATCTTTGTCTTTTTTGAAATTAGAAAACTTAAAGTGTTCCACTTTATGATAAATAGTATTTAAAACCTTATTGTTTTCATCTACAGCATATCCTATTAATTTTACTTCAGTAGCTCCAATATCTTTAAATTTTTGATGAAAGCTTTCTAGTATTCCTACTACTCCTCCTTGTCCCAGTATTTGGTATTTTGTGTAGTATTTTGTAGGTAAATATCCTTCAAATTGAGCAGAAGCATAGCGAGTTCCAAATGTACACATTATTTTATCTCCTGGAAAAATATAGGTGTTGTTACCATTTTCTCCTTGTATAGCTTTGTGTTTACCTATAGATATGACTTCAAAAATAGCTACATCTCCAGCTTTAGGTACGTAGGTTCTTTTTATTTTTCGATTTATTTTATAGTCGGTTATATTCTTGCAAATAATAGCTTTTTTCATGTCTGTTTATTTTTTTAAACTGTAAATAAGGTGAAGACCTATAACATTGTAATTGTTAAAAGGATTAATTGTTTTAGCCTTTATTGTTGGTTCTAAGTAGGTAGTAGAGTTGTTTTCTATTGTATTTATAGGTGTTTTACTATTGGAAAAATTGAATTCATTTTGCATCATATAATATAAAATTATCGAAAAATTAGAAAGAGATTCTATTGGTTTTAGTTTTACTCCTGTTTTTATTCTAAAACGATGAAATCCATTACTAGACTTATAGTGTGTTATTTTATTGTTATCATCTTTATATAAAACAGGCACACCACCATTGTAATAGTATATCATAGGTTCTAAAAAAGGGGAAAAACTTAAAGGGTTATTTTTTTTGTAATAATATATTTTAAATCTATAAATAGACCTAATTTGATATTTATTTAGAGCTTTAGTGTAATATTGTATTGATAGTGTATGTTTGACACGTAATCTTTTGGTTATTCTAAATTTATTGGAGGCATCTAATCCAAAACGATGAATACCAGCTAGATTATTGGCTGTAGGTTCTATGCCTAATGTTTTATATGAATTACTCCAGTTGTATATTCCTAAAGCATAGGAAGCTTTTATTTTTGTTTTTTTAGATAGTTTACGAGAAAGACCTACACTAACTTGATTAAACGAAAAACGATTAGTACTTGTTGTTATGCTGTGTAAATCATCAATATTTAAGCTCGTCTTTTTATTAATTTTATAATTTATAGAAGTCCCAGCCCAAAGTTTCCCACCTAACAATAAGTCTTGAGAAAAGAAATAAAGAGAAAAGAAGAAGAAAAAGGTTGTTGAAATTAATTTCATAATGTTTAGAAGTAACTATAAATTTATATAGATGTCATTTACTGTAACGACTTCTTTATTTTTGGTTATTTCTACCTTTTCAATTACAGGAGAGTCTCCACTTGGAGTATTGGGGTCTTTAGAATAGCAATAAATAGTATATTTACCTTTTTGTAGATTTGTAATTTGATAAGTACCGTCAAAAGCGGTTCTCACTTTTGTTCCATACCCTGGGTTATTGTCAAATACAACATATACATTTTCGTTCATCGCAGGTTCTGTAGATTGAATATTTGTAAAGCTATTATCATAATAATTAGCCATTATTTTACCTGTAAGAGTAGATTTCCCACCAAGCCCAGCTTCTTTTTGGCAAGATATTAAAAATACGATAGATATTATTCCTAAAATTTTAATCAGCATCCTTTTTATTTTAAATTGTTTTTTACTCCCTTTATAAGGGGTGTTTTGTTTTTTATTCAATTAAAGTTTAGTTTTAAAAAATATTTTAACTATAGTATATTACTTCGTCCAAACTTTTCCTGTAGAGTTATTGTGGCAACTGTAACAAGCTCCCGTAGAGATAGAACTTCCCATGTATTTTGTAGTCGAATTTCCTTCTACTGCAGGATATAAAGGAGTAGAAAAGTCAATTGTATTAGTAGAATAGAAATTTCCTTTTCCATCTACCTGTATTGTATATTTAAGAGTTCCACCTCCCATTGGTTGGGTATATAATTTAACTGTCGAATTAGGAAAAACATTAGCCAATGTACTATCATATACTGTTCCGGCCACTTTGAAAATACTTTCTCCTGTTCCTCCAGACTTGTGGCATGTTACACAGTTTTGACCACTATTATGACTTTGCATAGAGTTATAGGTAGAAACTTTTGTTTCATTGTTGTCATTTTCATTGTATTCAGATATTCCACTATCGTTACTCTCGTTACTTTCTTTTTTGCACGAAACAGAAGTTAAACTTACCGCCAAAAATAAGAGTAAAGAAATCTTAAATGCTTTCATAATTAGTTGTTTTAAGTGTTTTGTTTTTTCTTAAGATGTGAATTAAAGATAAAGGTTGGGTGGGATTCTAAAAAAAAGTTTTAAAACCAAAATTAAGACCATACATTTTAGGCTTTACCAATAATGTTTTTGACGTGGTAATAGAAGATAGATAAGATTTGTAAAAAGGTTCTACAAACAAAGAAAGTTTCTTTTTTACTTTGTATTCAAAAGGAATACTAACAAAATAGGTTAAAGATTTTTTGCTTAATATATTAGTCGATGTTTCCCTCAATTCATAAGGATATTTATTTTTTGATTTTAAAGAATAGCCAAAAGAAAGATTGCTATTTATATTTACAACAAACTTATTGGTATTGAGTATAGAATAATTAATTCCAATAGGAACTTCTATGTAGTAATTACTATGTTTTATCAATAGCTCTTTTTCATCCTCTTCTTCTCCTATAAAGTCGAATAATCCAAATGCACTTTCAAATTCATTAGTTGTATTATCTATATCAATTTCATTTATTTCTTCTATTAATTGTACTTTTTGAAAACTTAGACCACTATATAAATAGCTGTTTTTTAGAAATAATTTCCTTCCCAACAAAAAATTAATTCCATAACTATAAGACTCTTCAAAATGACCGTTGTGGTAGTTGCTTTCAGCATATTCTTTTACATTTGTTTGATTTCCTCCTGCGCTTAAAGCTAAGTAATTGGAATATAACGTAGTTGGTATTTCGTCTAAATAATATTCTTCGTTATTAGAAGGAGCTGGCGTATTTATAGTTGTTGTAGTGTCTCTCAATACCAATAAAGAATCAACGATGGAGTTTGAATGGATTAATGTCGAATCGGAAGAAGGAAACTCTAGTGCCGATTTTGGTATTATTGAATCTAATTTTAGGCTTAAATTTTTATTAATAGTATTTAAAATAGAAATGTTTGCTGTTTCTTCGTTGTTTTTCTTTTCTATAATTTTAGTCGCTTTCTCTATCTGTAATTTATTTTGAGATATGAATGAGTCAGTATTTTTGATGTTAGATTTACAATCTATAACATTATTTTTTTAGCTTCGGTTGATTTATTTGTCTGTTTTGATTGATTAACTAAGTTGTTGTTGTGCTTTTCTTCAATAAGATTACTAACAATAGTTTTATTATAACTCTCTCGTTTTGTCTTATTGTTTGATGATCTTTCGTTTTTTTTGTCCGTTTCTACCAGATATTTTTTTTCTTTCTGATCTTCTTGTGTGCTTTTTGTAGTTTTAGGAGTCAGAACTAATTTTGTGTTTGCATGTTGATTTTTATTTTGTTTTTCTATCTTTTCTACAGAAGATTGTTTTTTAAAATTAACTAGAGCTATCTCTTTTACTATTTTTTCTTCTTTATTTTGATTGTTGTATAATAAATAAAAGTTTAATCCAGTAGAAGTGATTAATAATAAGAGGATTAAAGCTGTTTTTTTTCTAAAAAGAAGAAAACGCTTTCTGTTTTTTTGTGTTTCTAGAGCTGTAGATTTTAGTAAAATACTTTCCCACAAATGCTCGGGAGCCCCTATAGGTGAGTTTTCTACTTTGTTTTTTATCTTATTTTCTATTTTGGTAAAATCATTTTTCATATTACTTGCCTTTTTACCTTGTTTATATTTTGTAATCTTTTGTATAAAAGTTTGCGAGCATCATGAAGGTTAGATTTTGATGTGCCTATAGATATGCATAGCTCTTCAGCAATTTCTTTGTGTTTATACCCTTCCATTACATACAAATTAAACACTGTTCTATACTGCGTTGGAAGTTTTTGAATTTCACCTAATATTACCTGTGTATTTATTTCGTCTATAACCGTTTCTAAATTACTTAATTGTATGTTTTCTTCGTTTTCTAAAAACAATAGATTAAATTTTTGCTCTTTTTTTAAATGTTGTAAACATTCGTTTACAAATATCATTCTAATCCACCCCGCTACCCTTTTTCTGTCTTTTACTTGATGTATTTTTTCAAATACTTTTAAGAATGATGTTTGAAACACATCTTCCGCATCTTCTTTATTCTTTAAATAACGTAGGCAAATAGAAAACATTTGGGCAGAAAATGAGTGGTATAAAGCCTCTTTGCTTCTTACATCTCCATTTTCAATACCTTTAATTATTTCTGTTAATTCTGTCATTTAAAGCAAATATAAGAAGTTTTTATTTAGCCCATATTTTTCCTGTAATACTATTGTGGCAGCTATAACAAGCTCCAGATTGTACAGAACTATTCATATATTTTGTAGTTTGGTTTCCGATAACTGCGGGGTATAATCCATCTCCAAAATCAACCTTTTCGGTAGTGTAAAAATTTCCAAGCCCATCTACTTTTACTGTCGCTACTAGCGAACCACCTCCGTTTGGAGCTGTATATAGTTTTACAGTAGTGTTTGGCAAAGTAGCTGTAAAACCTTCGTTGTATATTGTGCCTGCAATTTTAAAAACACCCTCGCCACTTCCTCCTACGTTATGACAATTCATGCAGTTTTGTCCCGAATTATGGCTTTTTTTCTTTTTATATTTTGAAATTTTTGTTTCATTTCCTTCTTTTTTACATGATATAGCTAAAATTGTAAAAGTTGAAATTATTAGAATTAAAATGTGCTTTGTTTTCATATTTTTATATTTGATTATTAAGATAAGAAAACTTAAAAATGGTTGGGTTAATAAAAAAAAATATAACTTTGTAGCAATATTTAACTTTAATTCTAATTTTTATGAAAAACCTATTAGCACTCATTTTACTGTTCTTATTATTAATGTCTTCCTGTAAGAAAACAGAAGGAGTAGGAGGTCGAGCAACTATAAAAGGAAGTGTTTTGGTAGAACATTACAGTAATGCGGGAAATTACAAAGGAAATTACGATGCTCAAAACCAAAAAGTGTATATTATTTATGGAGATACAGATGAAATTGTAGGAGATAATGTAAGCACAAGTTACGATGGAACTTATCAGTTCGATTATTTACAAAAAGGGACGTATAAAATTTTTGTTTACTCTTCTTGTGTCGATTGTTTCAATAAAGAAGACAGTGTTGTAATGCAAACGGTTATAATAAACGAGCGAAAAGAAGTAATCGAAGCTATTGATTTTGTAATTACAGACTAATGCGAAGAATTGGTTTAGGAATTATATGTTTGTTTTTATTCTCGTTTGTAAAAGCTCAGTCTAATCAAGATTTTGGCTCTTGGCTTGGCTTATCTGCTGGATATAAGGTGAGTAAAAAAATAAAAATTAATGGCGTAACTCAAGTACGAACTTTTGAAAATTCTCAAGCGCTCAAACAAGTGTTTCTTGACTTAGGAGTAGCTTATAAATACAACAAGCACTTAAAGTTTGGTTTGGCCTGGAGGGGTAAAGAAAATTACGCCAATATAAACCCTGTTTACTCCAATCGAGTAGGCTTTGATGTTCGTTTAAGTCAAAAAATAATAAAAAAAACACATTTAAGTTTTAGGTCTAGAACGCAATATAGCTTTGTCGAAAATAACTTAAATAAACCTTACGAAAGGTTGCGGTTAAAATTAACTTATAAAGTAAAAAAAGGACTGACTGTTTTTGTTCAGGATGAATTGTTTTTTAATCTTAATGCATTTAAAAACAGCGCTTACGACAAAAATAGATTTGGTATTGGAGCAAGCAAAAAAATAAATAAAAAGTTAGAACTTACATCAAAATACCTAAGAATAAAAGAAATAGGAGTTTATAGACCATTAACAATGAATGTTTTATTTGCCTCAATTAATTATAAGATATAAAAAATAAATCACTATGAAAAAGAAAATAGGAATTGGAGTTGTAGTTTTATTAATAGGAATTCAATTTATAAGAATAGATAAACAAAACCCTGAAATAACAGAAGGGAATGATATTATCTCCATTTTAAAACCAAACGAAAAAATAGTTTCGATACTTAAAACATCGTGCTACGATTGTCACTCAAACGAAGCTAAATACCCTTGGTATTCTAATTTAGCTCCTGTTTCTTGGGTGGTGGGAAACCATATAGAAGAAGCGAGAGAACATGTCAGTTTTTCGGAGTGGGGAAATTATTCAACGAAAGAAAAGGCACATAAACTAGAAGAATGTGCCGAAGAAGTTGAGGAAAAAGAAATGCCTCTTTTTGCGTACGAACTAATGCATGGAAAACTAAGCACCGAAGATAGAGAATTATTGGAAGAGTGGTTTAAAAAAGAGGAAGCTAAAGTTTAAATAATATTTTAGTGTAACATTTGTTACTTTTGGTAAGATTAATAATTACTAACTTAGCGTTGAACAATATAAAATAATGCTTATGAAAACCTTGAAAACAATTTTAGCCATTGCATTTGTAGTTTCTACATCTGTAGTGTTTAATGCTTGTAACAAAGCAAACAAACTTTCGACAACCGAAAAAGAGAATTTAAAATACCTTAGAGAAGAAGAAAAATTAGCTAGAGACGTATATCTACACGCTTATGATAAATACGGAGAAGAGGTATTTAAAAATATATCCAACAGCGAACAAAAACACATGGACAAAGTACTTGGTCTTTTAGAGGATTATAAAATAGACGATCCTGCATCTTCTACCGTTGGTGTTTTTTCTAATTCGGAACTTCAAAATTTATACAACATATTGGCGGCACAAGTCGATTCGTCACTTAAAGAAGCTCTTATAGTAGGTGCAACAATCGAAGATGTAGATATTTTTGATATAGATGAGTTTTTAGCAAATACGAAACAAAAAGATATTATTAAAACCTATGAAAACTTAAACTGTGGTTCGGACAATCACATGAGGGCTTTTACAAGTAAATTGTCTTCGGGTTATAACTATACCTATACGCCTCAATATATAACAATTGACGAATATGCTGCAATTTTAGCGGCTCAGAGTGGTGGGTGTGGCAAAAAATAAAAAATAAAAAATAAAAAATAAAACGATGAAAAATAGAAAAATTATCATGTCATTTTTGGCTCTTAGTTTAACAACTTCGATAGTCAAATCTCAGGAAGAATTCAATGTAGAAATAGAACCTGTAACAATTACAAACGCTCCTGCTTTACATTCATTTTCATGGGGAAAGACTAAAGACAATAAATGGGTGTTTGTAGGAGGAAGAATAGAAGGCTTGCATCAAAGACAACCTAACTCTGCTTTTACAGAAAACTTTAATAATAAAAATATTTTTGTAATTGACCCTGTTACCGATGAGGTTTGGAGTACCAGTTTAAGCAATATACCTGCGTCTATTTATGAACAATTACAATCTACCAATCAACAGTTTTACCAAAGAGATAGCACGTTGTATATTACAGGAGGATATGGTTATAGTGCAACACAAGCAGATCATGTAACGTACAAAAACTTAACGGCTATAGATATTGAAGGAGTTGCCAATGCAGTTATAAATAATGCCCCTCTGACTTCTTTTTTTAGACAAATTACCGATGTTACAATGGGGGTGACAGGAGGTCAGTTGGGCTATTTAGACGGTGTGTTTTACTTGGCAGGAGGTCAGTATTTTGAAGGAAGATATAATCCCATGGGGCCTAATAACGGGCCAGGGTTTATACAAGCATATACCGACGAAATAAGAACTTTTAAAATAGTAGATGATGGAACGAACCTGTCTATAACAAACTATGCTGCTCAAAATAGTACAACAGATTTACACCGAAGAGATTATAATATGTCACCTCAAGTTTTCCCAAATGGAGAGCTTGGATTTACAATGTTTAGTGGGGTTTTTGACCCAAATAATTTACCTTATTTAAATTCTGTAAATATTACGACATCGGGATATGAAGTCAATAATAATTTTACACAGTATTTGAGTCAATACCATAGTGCAAAAATACCTGTATATGATTCTACAGATAAAGCAATGCATACCCTGTTTTTTGGAGGGCTGAGTCAATATACTTTAGATGGTGCAGGAAACTTAGTGCAAGACGACAATGTTCCTTTTGTAAAAACAATAAGTAAAGTTACAAGGCTACAAGATAGTACAATGCAAGAAGTAAAATTGAACATAGAAATGCCGACGTTATTGGGTGCTGGAGCAGAGTTTATACCACTTTCGGATACAAATATATATATGCACAAAGAGATTCTTAAAATTAACAAGATACCAAATCAAAAAACGTTGATTGGATATATAGTAGGAGGAATAGAAAGTGCAGCTGCAAATATCTTTTTTGTAAACGATGGTACACAAAGTAGTGCTAGTAGTCAAGTTTTTAAAGTTTATATCAATAAATCAAACGTAGGGGTGCACGAAGTAACGTTAAAAGGGGATAATGTTTATAATTTAAAATTGTCTCCAAATCCAGCGAAGGATAATGTGATGATTGATTTTTTTGTTCCTGACAATACACCTATTTCTATTGTTATTTATAATATATTAGGCAAACAAGTAAAAACAATAGCAGTAAACAAAGAAATAGGACAAGCTTCTATGCAAGTCGATGTAAAAGAATTTCCGATAGGAGAATATATTGTTCAAATAAAAGGGAGTAATTATTCAACTCAGAAAATATTGATTAAGCAGTAGAACCAATTGAAAATTGATAGGATGATTCCAAGTCATCCTATCAATAATAACAAAAGAAAAAAAGTCTTTTAGTCTTGAATCTTCAAGTCTAATTAGTCTGAAAAAAGCGTTAGGGATAGAAACTGCATCCTTTTTTCTTTTCGAAAAAAGATATAGTGGATAGCCCGACCCTTAGGGAACGCCCAAAATAATAGTATTGTAAATAATTTAGATATGAAAAATAAAGTATTAGGAGTAATAGCATTATTGAGTATAGGTACTTTAGGTATTTATTCTTTTTCGGAAGTTAAAGGAGACCTATCTGAGAAAACAGAAATTGTATTGAAAGATAGTAAAGGAAAAGAATTGTTTCTGGAAAAATGTACCAAATGTCATAAAACCAAACCACCACAATCTAAAGCTGAAAGACAAGCTATGTTAGCTCCTCCAATTATGGGGGTAATGTTTCATGTAAATGAGGGAGTAAAAGTTGATAATCCTAAAGAAAAAAGAGAAAAGGTAATCGATTTTATTGTAGATTATGCCCACAACCCATCTAAAGACAAGTCTTTTTGTGAAGAACATGCCATAGAGCGTTTTGGAATAATGCCTTCTCAAAAAAATAATGTAACTGTTGATGAATTAAAACAAATAGCAGGTTATCTTTACGAAACTTATCCGTCTAAAGGTGTGAGGCACGAAGATTTGCAGAAACAAATGCATGGCGAAGGTGAGTCTAAAGGATCGGGAGAAAAGAAAAAATGTAAAAAGCATTAGAATATATGAAAAACAGAATAGTCGTTGTAGCAATGTTGATGGGAGGTTTCTCTTTCTCGTGTAGTGAGACTAAAACAGAAAAAAAACAAAAGAAGTTGAACGCTACGAAGCTCATAATCACGAAAAGCAGGAAGAACATAGTGTAGAAGAAATAAAAGGATTGGAGCTAAATAATGGCGAAAAACATGAAGGAATGGCAAAGATAAAAGAGATAATCGAAGCATCTATAAGATTTTATTTACCTCAATTAATTATAAGATATAAAAAGATTTAAATCTACTTTTGTCAAGCAGAAATAAAAGAATTGCAGAAAATTATTTTCCCCAAGTACTTGGAGAAGTTTTCCATTTTTTGAGTGCTTTAATGTCCTCTTCTTCTATGAATTGAGTGCTTAATGCTTGTTTTAATAAACTGTTATAATTACTTAAAACAGCTAGTTTGCAGTCTGCATTATTAAAGTTTTCAACTGCAATATCAAAACCATAAGTAAAAGTACTAACCATTCCTTTTACAGAAGTTCCTGCATTTCTCAAAGCTTCGACAGCTTTTAAGCTACTTGCTCCTGTCGAAACTAAATCTTCTAATACAATTACCGATTGACCTTCTTCAATAACTCCTTCTATCTGATTTGTTAATCCATGGGCTTTTGCAGAAGAACGAACATAAACAAAAGGAACTCCTAAGTCTTGGGCTACTAATGCTCCCATTGCTATTCCTCCTGTTGCTACTCCAGCTATAACATCTGGTTTTCCAAATTTGTCTAATATTAGAGATACAAATTGCTGCCTAATGTAGGTGCGTACTTCTGGATAAGATAAAATTTTTCGATTGTCGCAATAGATAGGAGATTTCCAACCTGAAGACCATTCAATAGGTTTTGAAGGTGTTAATTTTACCGCTTTTATTTTGAGTAACAATTCAGCTACTTTTAATTCCGATTCTAATCCATTAGTCATAATGCAAAGGTATTTCATTTTGATTATTCAAGGAAGAAAAAAAAGCTTTTTTATTGCCTTAAAATGGAATGTTAATCTTAAGTTGCTCGATAACAGTGTTTTTAGGTCGATTTTTTTTTATAGTGATTTTAAATGGAGAAAAGTAGTACTTGTTCCAAAATGCTATTGACGGAAGTATAGTTGCGTTAGAGATGGTAGTGGTAGCTTTTTGTTTTTTTTTTACTAGTAAAACTTGGTAGAAAAGAGCGATTTTATGAGCTCCTTTTTTGCCTTAGTTTACTGTGAAGAAGAACTAAAACTACAAACGGACAGCTTGTTTAAACGCCCTCTAAAAAATATATAGAACATGATTTTAAAACTCAAAATCATCATATAATAATGATTTTGAGTCTATCTTATTAGTTGTGTTATATTTTTTCTAATTTAACTGTGAAATGCCTCATAATTGGAGCTTCCCACGTAATTTTATATCCGTTTTTAGCTTCGTGTCTTGAAATAAAAATTTCGTGTAAAGCTGCGGCGATGTATTCCATGTGGTTGTGGGTGTAAGTTCTTCTAGGAATTGCAAGGCGAACTAATTCCAATTCGGGGTATCTGTTTTCTCTTGTTTCGGGGTCTCTATCGGCTAATATTGTACCAATTTCTACACCTCTAATTCCAGCTACAATGTACAATTCAATGGCTAAAGATTGCGCTCTATACTCTTCTTTCGGAATGGTAGGAACAAATTTATTGGCATCTAAATACACGGCGTGACCTCCAATTGGTTTTTGAACAGGGACTCCAAATTCTGCCATTTTTTCTCCTAAATATTGAACCTGAGTAACTCTACTTGCTAAATAATCGTAGTCTAGCGCTTCGTAAAGTCCAACGGCTAATGCTCCCATGTCTCTTCCGCTCATTCCTCCGTAGGTTATAAAGCCTTCATACATGATGTTAAATGTAATTGCAGTTCGATATACTTCCTCATTATTTAAAGCTATAATTCCCCCCATGTTTACCAATCCATCTTTTTTAGCACTCATGGTCATTCCATCGCCATAAGAGAACATTTCTTTTGCAATATCTTTTATAGCAACGTCTTTGTAAGCTTCTTCTCTTTCTTTTATGAAATAACAATTTTCGGCATACCTTGCTGCGTCAAAATAAACGGGTACATTGTACGATTTGCATAGCGTCGAAACTGCCTTTATGTTTTCCATAGATACAGGTTGACCTCCTGCTGTATTGCAAGTTACGGTAATAACGATGAAAGGGATTTTTTCAATAGGATTATCGGTGAATACCTTTTTTAATTTTTCTAAATCAATATTTCCTTTAAAAGGGTGGTATAAATCTGTGTCAAAGGCTTCTGCAATAGTGCAATCGATGGCTTTTCCTTTTCTAAATTCAATGTGCCCTTTAGTGGTGTCAAAATGAGAGTTTCCAGGGACTATATCTCCTTCTTTTACTAAAGCAGAGAACAATACGTTTTCGGCAGCACGTCCTTGGTGAGTAGGTATAAAATGATTGTAACCTGTAATGTCTTTGACTGCTTTGTCTAATTTAAGAAATGATCTTGAACCTGCGTAACTTTCGTCTCCAAGCATAATTTCAGCCCATTGTCTGTCACTCATAGCTCCTGTTCCAGAATCGGTTAGTAAATCAATGTAAACTTGGTCAGATTTTAAATTAAACAAGTTGTAATCGGCAGCTTTTATCCAAGCTTTACGTTGTTCTATTGTAGATTGGGAAATTGGTTCAACCATTTTAATTCTGTAAGGCTCTACGTATGGTAACTTCATGTTGTGTTAAAAATTAGTGTGTTTTGTTTAGTGTATATTCAAACCTAAATTCTAATTGGCTTGAGTCTATTTATAAGTTTAGTTTATAATCAGACTATGTTTTCAAAAATAACAATTTTAGTTTAAATATTGAATAAATTAAGAAGCTTAATTGTTAATTTCTGTTATAGCGTTCTATTTTTTCTATTTTTTTTCGGATATTTGTAATAAATGACAACTAAAAAAAATAAAGCAGATAAACTTTCACTCTTTAATAAGCTGAGTAAAAAAGATAGACTTGTTGTCGTTGATCTCGATACATACGAAGAGATAAGGCATTTTAATTTTTCGGCACTTAATATTATTGTCTATACGTTATTATTTGGTTTGTTTATAATTGCAATCACTTGGTCTGTTATAGCATATACTCCTGTAAAGCAAAACATACCAGGGTATCCAGACATTACGCTTCAAAAAGAATTGGCTTTTTCTGACAAAAAAAATATTGAATGGATAGTAGAACAACAAGAAAAACTAAACAACGAACATATTTATTATAAAGATTTAAAAACCATTCTATCAGATAGCATTGTGTCGGATTCAATTTCTAAGCTTACATTAGAGGATTCGGTTAATTATAAAAATTTTAAATTCGAAACGTCGAAAGAAGATTCTGTTTTAAGAAAGAAAATAGAAGCGCAAGAAAAGTATAAGATAATCAATACAGGAACAGATAACAATTCAATTCAATACAAAAGTTTGAAAGGTTTACTTTTCTTTCCTCCTATAAATGGGGTAGTTAGTGATAGTATAGATACCAAAAATGGTCATTTTGGTGTGGATATAAAAGCGCCAAAAGATGAAGCTGTTAAAGCTACTTTGGGGGGAACAGTAATTTATGCTGATTGGACTCCTGATAATGGTAATGTTATACAAATACAGCACAATAATGACTTAGTTTCGGTTTATAAACACAATTCGGTCTTACTAAAAAAAGTAGGAGATATTGTAAAAACAGGAGAGGCTATTGCTATTATCGGTAATTCAGGAAAGCTCTCGACAGGCTCTCACTTACATTTAGAAATATGGCATAAAGGAATACCTATAGACCCACTCAACCATATTATTTTTTAATATTAAAGAAGAATACAACATGACAATTTTAGAAAAAGAACAAGAAATAATAGAAGAGTTTGAATTGTTTGATGATTGGATGGATAAATACGAGCATATAATTGAGCTTGGAAAAGATTTACCTTTAATTAATCCGAAATACAAGACGAAAGAATACTTGATTAAAGGGTGTCAATCTCAAGTATGGGTTAATGCCGAATATGAAAATGGAAAAATTATATTTACTGCCGATAGCGATGCCATTATTACAAAAGGAGTTATAGCAATGTTAATTTTTGTTTTGAGTAACCAAAGTCCTAAAGCTATTCTAGAGTCAAAATTAGATTTTCTTAAAACAATAGGACTTCAAGAGCATTTGTCACCGACTAGAGCTAATGGATTATTAGGCATGGTAAAGCAAATTAAAACTTATGCGCTTATTTTTTCTAAAAATAACGAATGAGAAGACTTTGAAAAAGAAAAGGGAATATAGATGTATTTCAAAGTTTTATACTTTTATTAATTATAAATAAAACTAAGCAGTATTGAATTGGGGGAGCATCTATAACACTATTGTTTCCTCCTCTTTATTTTTTATTTTATCACACCAATATTATTATGTTTTGGAAAAAAATAGCACAAGTAGAAATTAACGACATTATAAAAAAAGCGATTGCTCGGAATATAAATTACCGAGAGCAAATACTCTTAGGATTGCCGGGAACATTCTTAGATGAAGAACAGTTTTACCCCGCTCCGTTTTTAGAGGATTCTCCATTTTTAGCAACGTTAATTAACAATCCTAATCACATTGGCTGTCATACCTTTTCGAACGGAAAGTCAGAGCCGTTTTTTGCAGGGACACAACAATTGGAAGTCGAAGTGTTAAAGATTTGTGCAGAAGAAATATTGGAGGGAGAAACAGATGCTCACGACGGATATGTAGCTCCTGGAGGAACAGAAGCAAACATTCAGGCTGTTTGGCTTTATCGGAATTATTATCAAAAAACATATAGAGCTAAAGCAGAAGAAATAGCAATTGTTTATTCACAAGACAGCCACTATTCAATGCCTAAAGCTGCTAATATTTTAGGCTTAAAGCAGTATGTTGTGACAGTTGATGACGATAGTCGCTTAATTAATATAAATGATTTTGATCAACAAATAAAGAAAGCTCAGAAAGAAGGGGTGAAATATTTCATTGTTATTCAAAATATGGCTACAACAATGTTTGGGTCAGTTGACGATATTGATAAAGTAACCGAATATTTAACTCAGCACGATGTAGAGTTTAAACTTCATGTAGATGCTGCTTTTGGAGGGTTTATTTATCCTTTTGCTACACAACACAATGCATTGACTTTTAAGAATAAAGACATTACTTCTTTTACTTTAGATGGTCATAAAATGCTTCAAACTCTTTATGGTACAGGTATCTTTATTATTAGAAAAGGATATATGAAATATGGATTAACCGACGAAGCTAATTATGTGTCGGGAAAAGATTATACCATATCTGGTAGTCGTTCTGGAGCTAATGCCGTATCGCTATGGATGATTTTGAAATCTTACGGAAGTATGGGCTGGGCTGTAAAAATACAAAAACTACTTGATAAAACAACAACGCTTTGCCATCAGTTAGATAAATTATCGATACACTATTACAGAAATCCTTTCGTCAATATTATAACCGTAAGGGCTGAATATATTTCTGAAGAAATAGCCAAAAAATACCATTTAGTACCAGATAATACAGCTCAAAAACCAAAATGGTGGAAAATAGTAGTCATGCAACACGTACAACAAGGAATGCTCGACCAGTTTATAATGGAACTAAAAGTTGAAAATAGTAAAAATAAAAAAAGTATCGCTACTTTGTAATAGTTTTGTCATTTTTTTGTCACTAGACTTAATTATTAACTAAAATTTTATATTATTGCAAGCAATGGCATCAACAAATACAACGACAATTAAAAAAGAACACCGCTCTTGGATAAAGAGAATAGGTTTCGTTGGCTTTGCTTTTTTTCTTATAAAAGGAATCTTTTGGCTTGTTGCAATATGGGCTGGGTTTAGTGTCTTTTAATTGCATCTATACTCAAACCGATTAGCTATTGGGCTAGAGTCTATCTCCTTCAATTTAAAGTTTCTTAGAATAAAATCTAAAAAAAACAGATTTGGTTATCGCTAGAAAATATATCTTTGTAGTATTCTATCGACTCAATGGGGTGTATCGATATTTAGATTTTTATATTCTAAAAAAAAAAGTCTTAATTCTTACGGTTTATTACCTTTGGAATAAAAAAAAACAATAGATTTTAATCAGATATTATGAAAAAAATTCAAATGGTTGACCTTAAAAGTCAATATTTAAAAATAAAAAAAGAAATAGACTCTTCTATATTAGATGTTATAGATTCAACTGCCTTTATCAAAGGACCTGAGGTTAAAAAATTTCAAGCAGAATTAGAAGAGTATCTCAATGTAAAACACGTTATTCCATGTGGTAACGGAACAGATGCCTTGCAAATAGCCTTAATGGCATTAGGCCTAAAACCAGGGGACGAAGTTATTACCGCTGATTTTACATTTGCAGCAACCGTAGAGGTAATCGGTCTGTTGAATTTAAAGCCAGTATTGGTAGATGTCGAAAAAGAAACTTTTGGTATCGATTTAACAGCATTAGAAAAAGCGATAACTCCAAAAACAAAAGCGATTATTCCAGTTCATCTATTTGGGCAATGTTCCAATATGGAAGAAATAATGAAAATAGCTAAAAAACATAACTTATTTGTAATCGAAGATACAGCTCAAGCCATTGGAGCAGATTACATCTTTAAAAACGGAACAACTAAAAAAGCAGGGACGATAGGAAATGTAGGAACAACCTCATTTTTTCCCTCAAAAAACTTAGGGTGCTATGGTGATGGAGGAGCATTGTTTACCAACGATAGTGAATTAGCAAAAAGGTTACAAGCTATAGTCAATCACGGAATGTACGAAAGGTATCACCACGAAGAAGTAGGCGTAAACTCTCGACTAGATTCTATTCAAGCTTCCATTTTAAGAAAAAAGCTTCCTCATTTAGACGAATATTGCACCGCTCGTCACAAAGCAGCAATGTATTATAACAATGCATTTGGAAAATTAGCACAAATAATAACACCAGTTACAGCCGATTATTCAACACACGTATTTCACCAATATACCTTAAAAACAAAAGGAATAGATAGAGATGAATTACGAACATTTTTAGCAGCTAAAGATATTCCCGCTATGATTTATTACCCCATAGCATTACACAATCAAAAAGCATACTTACAAGAAGGGGTAACAGATCAAAATTTTCCTGTAACAATGGAGCTTTGCAATAGTGTAATTTCTTTACCAATGCACACCGAACTAGAGGAAGAGCAATTAAAATATATAACTGAAGCCGTAATTGAATTTTGTGAAAAATAAATAGTATTAGGGCGTTCGAGTGGGCTATTCGCTATATCTTTTTCACCTCTCTATTTTACCAAAATAGAGAGGTGAAAAAATATGTCGATACAACTGAACGAAGCGACATCACGAATATAAATTAAAAAAGAGTAATCCCTAACGCAAAAAGGCACTTTATAGAAAAACAATATTGATGAAGTCAAAATTATTAATACTATTATTAATTCAATCTATAACAATAGTCATGTATAGCCAAGACTTTATTAATTGTAGTAAATCTTATCTTATTTCTAAGTTGGAAGCCAATGGATTTGAAGCTAATCCAAAAGCGGTACACTATTTTAAAGATTCGGCAAATCAAGTTATTGCAGTGTATAATGAATTTAGATATTCTAGAATTGAATACCACATCACCGAAAATAAGTGTGATAGTATCTCGTGTACAAGCTCCTGCGACCAATGCTTTGATCAAACCCTAAATTCGATTTTATCGAATAAAAAAAGAAAATGGAGAAAAACAAAAGCAAACGAATTTGTGTCAACAAAAAAGCCAACACAATTTAAAACAGGAAAAGAAGGAGAAAGATTGGTCTCTGTTCTAAAACTAGTCATCACCAGCTCTAAAACAACAGGAAAACTTTCTTTTCTTATTTATAATCAATGGATAAACGAAACTAAATTTAAAGCATTCAAAAAAATAAAGAAATACAAAGGCATCATAAAAAGTTATTCGTAATAAGCTAGACTTTAAGACTTTTGATAAACTATTCAAATTTCCAGAACCTTATACATAAATAATAAAAACGAATCAAATTGAGCATAACCCGAAAAATTCATTCAAACTAGATAAAATTCGATGTAAAATGCTTATCTTTAAAGTG
>CAMZKF010000175.1 GCA_947311095.1 uncultured Flavobacteriales bacterium | reverse complement strand
TTAGTGCCTCTAATTATATTTGTTTGCCTTCTCCTACTCATTTAAATAATCAATCGCTAAATGGGAATCAATATACTTGGGAGTTTGGAGACGGAAACACAAGCTCTGATTTTGAACCAAATTATGTTTATTCAGATACAGGTCATTATGAAATTCAACTCATTGTAGTTGATACAATAGGTTGTTATGACCCAGACTCTATCACCATAGAAATTGATGCTTTTTTAGCAAATGATGCTCAAATATTACAACCAGATACTTTGTGTCCTGGTGATAGTGCTTTTGTTCTTGCAACAGGAGGTATTTCATACGAATGGTCTCCTAATTTATTTATTTCGAATCCCAACATTGCTAATCCTAGTATTTTTCCTCTAGAAACAACTATATACCGAGTAATAGCTAGAGATAGTTGTAGTTCCGATACCGCATATGTAACCATAAATGTATTTAACGATTCGATATATACTAGCCCTGATACGTCTATTTGTATTGGCGAATCTGTTGATTTTTCAGCTTTCGGAGGCACTTCTTATTCTTGGACACCAACTACCGGAATGACGAACCCGACAAATGCTACTCAAGTCCTTCTTCCTACCTCAACTACCACATACCATGTTACAGGAATAACAAACGATGGTTGTAGTTTAAGCGATTCTATTCACGTCACTGTGGTACTCGATATTCCTAGCCCTCAATTACCAAACGATACCTTAATTTGTAAAGGAGACTCTATTCAAGTTGAAGCTTTTGGAGGGGTATCTTATTTGTGGAGTCCCCAAGATGTTTTATCAACACCAAATTCATCTTCAACCATAGCTTATCCAACTGTTTCTACCTTGATTCATGTTGATTTTATAAATGCTTGTGGTGTTGTACCAGATTCTTTTTATATTAACGTAACCGATGTTTATCCTAATATAGTCTACGACACATCTATTTGCCCTAGAGATACTGCCTTTTTATGGGCTAACAACGCCGATTTTTACTCTTGGACACCAAGCAATTCTTTAACTACTCCTGACAGTAGTAACACTCTTGCTATGCCGTTATCCAATACGACGTATCGTGTTATTTGTAGTAACTTAGTAGGTTGTACAAAAGAAGAAATGGTAAATGTAACAATATACCCAACTCCGAGTGTATTTGCGGGAAATGATGTATTTGCTTATTTTGGTGTTCCTATAAATCTGAATGGACAAACAAATGCTCCTTTCTATTCTTGGATTTCAGAAGACAGTTTAAGTTGTATTGATTGTTTAGATCCCATTTTAACTCCTTCACGTAGCAACGAATATATACTTCGGGTTGAAGATGTTCACGGTTGTACGAATTATGACACTTTGAGTGTTTTTGTAAATGGTTCAATTTATATTCCCAATACATTCTCTCCAAATGGAGATGGTTTAAATGATTTTTTTAAAGTAAAAGCTGAAGAAATACAAAGCTTTGAAATAAATATTTTTGATCGGTGGGGATTATTATTATTTACTTCAAAAGATTTAAATAATTCTTGGGATGGAACTTACAAAGGTAAGTTAGTGCAACAAGACACCTATATTTGGAAAGTTAGTTATTCGGACTATTTTGAAAAAAGAGTAGCGCTCATTGGACATGTCAATGTATTGCGCTAAAACACGTTTAATCGTCTATTTCGTTTAATTATTACTCCATTAAAGTTTTCAACATTTTAACTTATTTTTTAGAAAAACAACAGAATAAAACAAAGTTCTATTTTTTCATTCTATATTAGTTATCAATTAGATAGGCAACCCTTATTTTATTTTTTCGTCAAGTAATTATAAAACAGAAAAGCAAACTACCTATGAAAACATTTTACACCTTTTTATTACTAGCCCTTTTCAGTTTTACTGTTAAATCAACTTTTGCTCACTCCGTTCAGGTAGCTTACTGTATTAGTTGTACAGGTCAATTAACTTTATATGTCGAACATTGGCATGGAAACGCTAGTCCAACTGGAACAACCATGACGATTTCACTGACCGTGAATGGAGTAACAACGACACAAACAGGTAGCCCAATTGCTAACTTACAAAATGTACCCTTTGCTCAGCTTCCAAATTGTGCTAGCCCTCCAGTAGTATTTGCGTCATGCCCAGGAAACGCAAACACTTATAACGACTGGGTCGTTTACACCTATAACGTTCCTGCCAATTCAAATGTGCAATTTCAAGTTTTAGCTGGAAATAATTTCTTCACAGAAGACGCATGTGGTATGTTTCCTGCTACATCTCAACCCTTTGTTGTAACCCCTTTAAATCAACCACCTATTACAATACCGCCGTCAACCGTCTGTAGCCAATCTCAGTCAAATGGCATTACATTTCCTCCAGGAAATCCAAGTGGAGGTACTTATATTTGGTCAAATGACAATACATCAATAGGTATTCCTGCTACAGGTTCAGGGAACATACCTGCATTTACACCTCCTGCTACAAACACAACTCAGGTAGCTAATATTACCGTATCTTATTTATGTGCGACAACTAACTTTACAATAACAGTTCTCCCTTCAGCTGGACCTAATTTTAACTATGTTAATATCGTAAACAATAGCTTAAATGGAGCCAATTCTAGTGTTCAATGCTATGGAGATTCTACTCTGTTTCAAGCACAAGCATCAGGAGGCGTCACAATACAATCTGTTCTGTGGGATTTTGGAGATGGTTCCACCTCCACTGTCATGAATCCTAAACATTTATTCCAAAATACAGGTACTTATACGGTAAATCTACAAGTTACCACAACTGACGGTTGTACACAAACATCTACCTCTACAATTGTCGTACACCCTAAACCATCTGCCAGTTTTACAACTACAGCCAATTGCGAATACGATGCGGCAATCTTTACCAATACTTCTTCGGTTGCTTCTGGAGCAATTACAGGTTGGAATTGGAATTTTGGAGATGGAAATACAGCCACAACTCAAAATCCAACACACTTATACGCTCAAGATGGGAGTTATCCTGTTAATTTAGTTATAACTTCAGATGTTGGGTGTACGGATACTGTTTCAGGAAATCAACTAATTTACGAAAAACCAATAGCTTCGTTTACTAAAACAGACGAATGTTTAAATGTCTCCACTATTTTTACAGACGCTTCGACTGCATCGGTAGCCTTGACAAACTGGAATTGGGATTATGAAAATGATGGGACTATTGACAATACAAATCAAAACAATACTTACGTTTATCCATCATTTGGAAACAAAAATATTAGATTAGAAGTTCAAGACGCTAATGGCTGTATTGATGATACAGTTATTATAGCAACAGTACACCCTTTACCTATTGCAAATTTCAATTCAGATGAGGTTTGTCCTACTTTTGCCACAACATTTACCAATACTTCAACCGTAGCCAATCCAGGAGTAATAAACGCTTGGAATTGGGATTTTGACAATACAGGAAATTTTGATCAAACCACTCAAAATGCAAATTTCACTTGGAATACAGGCGGAAGTTATTATGTGAAATTAATGGTAGAAACAGCCGATGGTTGTAAAGATTCTATATTGAATACAATTATAGTGAATCCTAAGCCAGTTGCCAGTTTTACAGTGCAATCTGTTTGTAAAAATGATGTTACACCGTTTACAAATACATCAACTGTTGCATTAGGAAGTAATACCCTTTGGGAATGGGATTTTGGAGATGGAAATACAGGAACAACACAATCTCCATCACACACCTATATTAATGACGGAACATTTAATACGACAATGATTGTAACTTCTGACAAAGGATGTAAAGATACCGTTACGAATCCTACAATTGTTTATAGTTTACCTATTGCGTCATTTACATCAAGTATCGAATGTTTAAATGTAGCGACTGTTCTAACTGACGCATCTTCTACCGCTTACGCACTATCTTTTTGGGAATGGGACGTAGATAATGATGGAGCTGCTGAATCTAGTAATCAAAACACTAGTGAAATCTATACTACTTTTGGATTCCACCCTGTACACTTAACAGTTACTGATATATATGGCTGTCAAGATGATACAACAGCAGACATAGAAGTTAAACCATTGCCTCAAGCTATATTTGCATCGACGAATGAATGTCCAAACTTTGCAACAAGTTTGACAAATGCTTCAACTGTTGATTCTCCTGGAATAATCAACGCTTGGAACTGGGACATAAACAACACAGGAAGTGTAGATCAAACCTCTCAAAATGCAAGTTTTACTTGGGATACAGGAGGAAGTTACGATGTTGAATTGATGGTAGAAACAGCTGATGGATGTAAAGATTCTATAGTAAATACAATTACAGTTTACCCTAAACCTATTGCTTCTTTTTCCAATACCACTATTTGCTTTGGTACTGTGACAAATTTTACAGACAATTCAACCGTTAATTTAAACAATTCGATTATTGCATGGGATTGGGACTTTGATGATACAAATACTTCTCTATCTCAAAATCCAAGTAATTTATACGCTAGCTACGGTTTATATAATGTTAGTTTAAAAATAGAAACAAACAATGGTTGTAAAGATACCGTTGTAAACGAAGTAGAAGTTTACGGAATGCCTGTTGTAAATTTCTCGATGCCGAACGTATGTGAATATACAGATGTCCAATTTACAAATAATACTACAATTCCAAGTGCAGACAACATGACTTATCTATGGAATTTTGGAGATAATAGCATTTTGAGTGTTGAGACACCATCTCATAATTATTCAAGCGAAGGAATATATAACGTAAATCTTCAAGCAACTTCATCAAATGGCTGTATTCATGATACGACAATTAATGTTACTATTTATGACGAGCCTCTTGCTCAATTTGCAATGACAAATGGATGTGAATATGAAACTTTTAGTTTTACTGATTATTCAACTACAAACGCTACGCTAAGTACTTGGGAATGGGATTTTAGTGATGGAAACACTTCCAATCAACAATCTCCAATAAATAATTTTAGTTCAGAAGGGAACTATCCAATTCAATTGATTGTAGTGACTTCAGATAATTGTTCGGATACGTCAATCGTTAATTTAGAAGTTTACCCAAAACCTCATGCTGATTTTACTCCTACTGATGTTTGTTTAAATGTTCCTACTGTTTTTGAAGATATTTCTACAATTTCCACATCAGTATTTAGCTCAGAAAGCGTATTGCCTTATTCGGGGTGGTTATTTGGAGATGGTGCTACAGCTTCGGGTTCTACCGTTAGTCACACTTATAGTAGTCCAGGATCTTATAACGCTCAAATAGTTATAGTAAGTAATCATAACTGTAAGGATACCTCTTATTTAGAAGTAATAGTACATAGTAATCCTATTGCTAACTTTACTTCTGAAAATGTAGCGGGATGTAATCCTGTGGAAACCGTATTTACAAACACATCTACAATAGATAATAATCCGCAGAATTACACCTACACTTCTGTCTGGTACTTAGATAATGACTCAATTGCAACTACGGAAAATACAACGTCAATATTTACGAACAATGACAATATTGAAGTAGAAACTTACGGAGCATCTTTAGTTGTTACTACAAATGTAGGTTGTAAAGACTCTATAAGAATAGATGATATTGTAAGTGTATATCCAATTCCGGTAGCAGACTTTAATTACTCGCCAGATGAAATAGAAGTTTACGATGCTCAAGTCGATTTTAACGACGTATCTATTGTAGCTAGCGAATGGTCTTGGGAATTTGGAGATGGTGCTACTTCAATAGAGCAAAACCCATCGTATATCTATGCAGATTCAGGTTTATATACGATTAATTTAAGAATAGAAAACAGTTATGGATGCGCTGATTCAATTTCCAAATCATTACATATAAAACCTGTTTACGAATTATTTATACCTAATTCAATTACTCCTAACGGTGATGGAAAAAACGATGTATTTAAAGTAAGAGGATATGGAATAAATGACATTGAAATGCTTATTTATGACAAATGGGGGAAATTAATTTTTGAAGGATACAAAGTCGATTCGGAATGGGATGGCTATGTAAATGGAAAACTAAAGAAAACAGCCGTATATGTTTACATTATAAAAGCCATTGATTTAAATAATGAAGCTCATCTCTACAAAGGTAGTGTAACTGTAATACATTAAAAAAAATACCAACCTAAAAGTTAAATTAATACTTTAACAAACTTAGGTTGGTATGACATCTAATAGATGAAAAATATTTACTAATGAAATTAGAGTTTAAATTAATGCGTGTGAAACTGAATTCTATAGGTTTTAAAATACTAAAAAAAGGTTAAACAAACACAATATCAAGGACGACAATTTTACCTAAGTCATCATTTATCATTTTTATTATTTTAGATTTTCCCATCGAAAGCTCAGCACGAATAACCGATGAATTTAATTTAATGGTCATTCGTTTATTTTTGAGACTAATTCTTTCTGTATATTTTACAATAGGCGCTCCCATCAATTTTTTATAGGAATTGGCAGCTTCGTATTCGTCAAAATTTTTGGTTAGTCCATAGGCTTTTAGTAGTTTAGTCACTACATCATCTATGCTTTCTTCGTTAGAAGTTCTGTCTTTAGAACGGTATCTATTGTTATAATATGCCATTGATACTAAGGTAGTGTTTAAAAAACATCAAAGAACACTTTGGGTTATTTGATGTTTTTATAGATTTTATTTAGCCGAATTTAAACAGGTGTAAAACCATTTTTGACCGATGGAATTTGATATGCTTCGTCGGGTTGTTTTCGAGCGTTTATAATAGCTTCTGGTAAATAATCGAAAAAGGTGTCACCTCTTAATCCAATTCTTAAACATTCCAAAGGAATCATTTCATTGTAAGCGATATTTCCTAGGTTTACATTGTGTCCAAATAGTTTAATAAACCATACTTGTTGTTTTTTTTCTGGCGCTTCCCAAAGAATTTGTTCTGGTTTTACTTTTGATATTATTTGGTTTATTAACTCTGTGTGAGGTGCTCCGTTGGGTTTGAAAATTCCAACCGAACCACTTTCTCTACCTTCTGCTATAACTTTCCATGAACCAGCTTCTAATTCGTTGGTCATCATTTTAATCCATTTTTCAGGACTTAAAATAATTCCAGCTTCTTTAGAGCCAACTTCACTCATTACAACCGATTGTTTTTTTAAGGTGTTAATGTATTCGCATTTTTCGTCGTGAGGCATTACGATAGATCCGTCAGACACTTCACAAAGGTTAAGGTTGTATTTGTCTAATAGTTTTCGGTAGTCATCAAACATGTTACGAGCTATAAAAGCTTCGAATAGTGTTCCTCCAAAATACGGTTTGATGTTGGCAGATTGGTAAAGTTTTATTTTTTCTTCTAAATCATTGGTTAGGTAAGATGTTCCGAAACCAAATTTTATAATATCGGTAACGTGTCCTGAACTGGCTATAAAATCTTCTGTTTCTCTAAGGCTTAAACCTTTGTCCATCATCATTGTAACTCCAGATTCTCTTGGTTTTTCACCTCTGTCTGGAATGTTAGGTAAGTTAAAATTCATAATTTATGTATTTTATGTATTAGTAGTAATTATTTGAAGTTTTCAATTAATTCTACAATTTCATTTATATCTTTACTAGCAGGATAAAATTCAAATAATTGTTTGTATCCTTTATAATTTTCGGTTAATGCTAATTGTAAATTTTTCTTAGCATTTTCAATGTCTCCTTTTTTTAGCAGATAAGCGACTAATCGGTAACGTAATTCCTCGTGTCCTTTGTTTGCCTTTAAGCCGTTTTCTATAATAGAAGTCGCTTCATTTACGAGTTTGTTTTCATAGAGCAAATTACTGTAGTCTAGCCAAGCGTCTGTATTGTTAGGGTCTAATTCAATCACCTTATTAAAAGCTAATTTAGCGTCACTTTCTAGTTTTAGTTTACTTAATAATTCAGCATATAAATACCAAAATTGAGAATTAGAGGGAGCTTTTTCTATCCCTTTTTCCATGTATTTTACGGCTTCGTCAAATTTGTTTGTCAAATCTTTAACTACTCCAATGCCTATCCAAGCATCGGCAAAATCATGGTCTAATTCTATACTTTTTTCATAAAAATATAGAGCTTTAGAATAGTCTTCCAATTTTTCATGACATTCTCCTATCATACAATAAACAAAGGCATGAGGTTGTTCTAAAACAAAAGTACTGTTGAGTACTTTTATAGCTTTTTTATATTCTGTTAGTTGAATGTATGCATTGGCTTTTCCGTAATAAGCTGCAGGAAAATGTTCGTTTGTGACGATGCTATAATCAAAGGCAAATACAGCTTTTTTGTTTTTACCTAGTCGGGCATACATGTTTCCTAAGTTAAACCAAGCTGCATAGGAATAAGGATAGTTATTTAAATAGTCATTTAAATATTCAACGGCTTCTTTTTCTCGGTTTAACTCGCTATAGGAAACTCCTAGTCCGAAAAGAGCAATGTCGTGATTTGAATTTGAAGCTAAGTTTTTTTTTATATAACTCAACGCTTTTTCAAAATCTTTTATTCGTTGGCATTCAAAAACAATATCTAAATAAACTAAACCAATGTCTTCTAAATCAAAATCTAGTGCTTTTTCAAATAATCGAATAGCTTCTAGCGATTTTCCACATCGAATATTCAAATTTGCTAAATCTAAAAGGTAATCGACATTGTATGGATAGACTTCTACAATGTTTTCCATTGTAGTTAAAGCTTTTTCGGGTTGGTTGTTTAAGTATTCGTATTCACTTAAAAGCATTAATAAAGCAGGAGAATCAGGGTATTGTTGAAATCCTCTGTCTAAAATTTCTTTTGCGGCTTCTAATTCTATGTTTTCGATGTAAAAATCGGCTACTTCTTCAAAATCTTCAATGTCATGAAATACAGAGCCTTTTTCGTTCAGCATGTCTTTTGCCTTTTGAATGAGTTCAGATTCGTTATTTTCGTTTTCAAAGTTTTGATTCATATACTTTATCTAAATAATGATTAGCCTACAAATATATTCAAAAAATAGCAATATCAAATATGATTTGAATCATTTTATTATTAGAAGTCTTTATATGTATTCCATAATTGAGTTGAGATTCCAATTTTTATAAAAATATCATTTTGATGAGTAGTTTTAGTTTGGGTATTTCTGATAATTAAGGATACGAAAGATTTTAGCCTGATAGCTTCTATTAAGGTATAACTAACTGTTATTTCATTGTAGAATATTCGATGCAATTCGCCTTGTAGTAATTTTTGATTGTAATCTCCGTTTCTAGTAGAGTAACTTTTGTAAATATCACTTCCAAAACTGGTTGCCGAAGTGTCTGCTCCTAATGAAATGAAATTTACTTTTTCTTTAAAATTCCATTTGTTTTTTTTGTAAGATAAAATAGCTACGGTTTCTTTAAAATTTGCACCAAGAGGGTGTGCTAAAGATTGGTTTAAATGTCCGTAGTTTAATGTCCCATTAATGTGAGAATAAGTAAATGGACGAGCTATATTTCTTTCGATTAAGAAAGCTAGATTAGGGTTGTTAAAGAGTTTGTAGTTTTTATATCCAATTTGAATAGCATACTTATTTCCCCACCATTTTTTTTTACTTTTTAGCTCAGCTAATACAAATTCATCTAATACGAGTTGTCCATAAAATAAATGGTCATCTTTTAAACGTCCTTTAAAATTAAGGCCAAAAATAGAATTGTCATTTGAGCCTTGTGCGTATTCAACAGGTCTGTAAAAAATTACGGGGTTAACATAATTAATGTCAAATCCTCTATTGATTAAAGTATCGTTTCCTGCCCAAATTACAGTTTCAAAAAGTCCAAAATTAATGTCTTTTGTTACATTCCAACTCAAATGATGAGAAGCTGAATACTTAGCCATCGCTTTTCCTGCACTTATATCAGTGTGTGAAGAATATAGGTTAGTGTATTTAACATTCCAAAAAGAGGTTTCGATTCTGAAATAAGGATATGAACTGGCATTGTCTGAAAGTAGGAAAGAGCGATATCCGTCTCCCCAAAAATGATTTCCTTTTCCTAACATAAAATTAAAAAAGTGATTAGGAGTATAGGTAATGTATCCTTGAAGGTCATTTATAGCGTTGTTTTGATTGGGAATTAAACCTAGTCTTCCAATAGATGGAGAAACATTTTTAGTGTAAATAGAGGTGTTGATATAGTTTGCTTGTTCTGTAAGCAAATATCTATAGGTCAGTCCTATGCCAATCTTTTTATTTGGATTAAATTGAATTTTTAGACCTAAACTAGTCTTGTAATTCAAGTTTGAATTAGATAAATTTAAGCTTAAATTCCCTCCTCCTATTGGTGAAATAAATACCTTTTTACGACCTGAAATAAAAGCTAACTGTTGTTGGTCTATTTTTGTGTTTGTTAGAAAAGAATCTATTGAAATACCTTTGGTTAATAGGTTGTTGTAATTATAAGGTTGTATTGCTGTATGAATACCCAATGTTCTTTTATTTACCGTTTTTTCTAAGCTATTATTGAGTCCGTTTGAAATGGGTAAAATTACTTGTTGACTATAGAACCAAACAAAAGGAGAGCAAACAAAAGATAAAAAAAAACTAATTTTCATTGTTTAATTTTTTTTTAGAATTATAGGAACTAACACTATACTTAAAGCTGCTAATATTAATCCCGCTAAGCTTAAAGTAGGGTTTTTGAATGGGAATAATAATGCAAATGCAATGATAAAAAGATTGTAACTGTATAAAATAATCACTGTTTTTGCATGACTAAACCCTAATGCTACAAATTTGTGATGAATGTGATTTTTGTCTGCTGTAAAAGGTGAAATTCCCTTGAATGCTCTTAGCGAAAAGGCTCTAATCGTATCGGCTAAAGGATAAACTAAAATGCTCATAGCGAGTATTGGTAGATTACTGTTGGTTAAAAAAGCAGGGAGTTGAGCAGAAGGAGTGTTAATGGAATTGATAGCTAATAAGCTAATTACCGCACCAATAATTAAAGATCCCGAGTCTCCCATGAAAATTCGAGCAGGAGAAAAATTAAAAATTAAAAAGCCTAACAATGCTCCTGCTAAAACAAAGCTAAGTAGAGCTAAAGGAATGTTGCCTGTATAAGAAAAGAAAATACCAAATGAAACAGATGATATAAGTCCTATTCCTGCAGCTAGTCCATCTAACCCGTCGATTAAATTATAAGCATTGACTATCACAATGTAGGTAAATATTGAAATAAGATAACTCTGCCACAAATCAAGATTGTAAATACCAAAAATCCCATGCATACTTTCAATTCTGATGTCTGAAATAATAACAATAATAAAGCCTACAATAAAATGAGCTGCCAATTTCTTTAGCGGAGCAGTTCCAATAATGTCATCTTTTATTCCTACAAAAAAAAGCAGGGTCAATACAGAAATAACGGTTTTAAAATTTACAATAGCTTTATCGATGTAATGATAGGTTTCGGGAAACCAAATAGAGTAAGAAAAAATTAAAGCACCAAAAATAACGATGCCTCCAATGGTAGGAATACTTCGGGTGTGTAATTTTCTTTCTTCGCCAGGCTCGTCAACCAAATGTTTTAATTTAGCTACTTTAATTAATGAAGGGGTGGCTAATAATACAACAAAAAATGAAGTCAAAAAACCTAACCATAAAATACTCATACTGTTTTTTTTGTACAAAAATACATCATTTCTCTTAATTCATGTTAAAATCTATAATTATATTTGCTGACCTAGAATTTTATAAGAAAGTTTAAAAAGAAAGTAAACAAATGAGCATTAAATACTATTTGGATTCAGTATATGTCTGTTAAATTGTGTTTGTTCTATTTTTTTTATTAAATTTGATAATTGATAAAATATAAGTAAGTATATAATGGTAGAAAAATCAGCAATAAAAACGAAATTAGAAGAATTAGTTAAAACACCTTATTCAAAAGAATTAGACGAAACGTTTAATCAAACAATAGAAACATTTTATTCTATATTTAAAAAAGAAAAGGAAGAAGATATTGAAATTGAAGAAGAGGAGAAAGAGGCGATTGCTAAATTTGAAGAAAATAAAAAAGTGAATGCTGAGATTTTAAACCTTATTCAAGAATTTAAGAATAATAAAGAAAACTTTTATAAAGCAGTAAAAAGCGAAGAAGAAAAAAATGTATTGCTAAAGAAAGAAATTATTTCTGATTTTAAAAACCTGATTGAAGAAGAAGAAAATTTAGGCGCACTGTTTGGAAAAATAAAAGAAATTAGAAATAAATGGAATG